>JAHFPS010000009.1 GCA_023269695.1 Rickettsia sp. | reverse complement strand
CTTTCCAAGGAATATGATTTTCTTACTAATTCTAGTGAAAACATAATTTTTTTGGCTATGAGTCGATTACTTCTTCGCAGGTTATTTTCTTCTATTACTTAGTTTGCGGACAAGCTCTAAGTTTGTATTTCTCTGAAAGTAACTGATAAAACTCTGTGAATTTATTTTTATCTATCGTTAAGATTACTGCTTGGATAATATTATCATCATTACATATTATTAGTAGCTTAGTAAGTCCCTCTAATTTAACATCTATAACATTGACATAATAATTATACCCATCCCAATGATTATTTTCTTTTTTGATGATATGATGTACTTTCTCTACGTCTGATATAGTTGTTTTATTTAATTCAAAACTTAAAGGAGCCGGATTAGCATTAACATTTAAGTTGAAAATTAAAGTAAATAATATGTATAATAGCCGAGTGATCATAAAAGTTACCTGTATTATATAAATTAGAATGTTATAATATACAAACTATTTAGATTTTCAACTAATCATTTCATTTAAGCAAACATAAAATATACTAGCAACTAACTGCAAAAGTTATTTTTGACCAAATTTTGAAGTTTAGTTGCCAGTATAGACTTATTAAATTACCTGCTAATTACAGGATAAGAAACTAATTTGATGTAAAATAGATACAATTTTTTGCAATTAGACTATAAAATAATTATATTCAAAAATTCTAAATAAGTCTCAGTTGCAGTCAATTTAGTGTCTGATATAATCTATGCAACGAGATTAATAAATCTTGCTGGCATCTTGGTATAATAAATACATTAATGTCTGAAATGTTAACAATCTATTTGGAGAGCTATAATATGAATAAAGGAGAATTAGTAGCATTAATGGCTGAAGCAGGTCATTCAAAAACTGATGCAGAAAAAGCCCTTACTTGGGTTGTAGATAGTGTACTTAAAGCACTTAGTCGTGGAGAGGACGTTAACCTAGTGGGGTTTGGTTCTTTTCACATACAAAGTAGAGCTGCACGTGAAGGTCGCAATCCAAAAACTGGTGAGAAAATGCATATTTCTGCTTATAAACAACCAGTATTTAGAGCCGGTAAGAAAATGAAGGAAGCCTGTAATAATTCTTAAGTTGGTCTTTCTTAGAGTTTTTCCTATAAAAAATAGAATTACTTCTATAACGTTTCAACAAGAAAGATATCATCCATACTTACGTATGGATTATATCTTTCTTGTTATAATACAGTTGTAAAGTAACTTATGTGATAGACTTTATTAGAAGAATCTGTATGGAGAAATTGTTAAAATGGGAACGCCGGAATAAATTTTTTGCTCTTGAATTCGAAGAAATTAAAAATTTGTGTAAAAATTTTTTAATTAGGGAAGATAAGTTTATTGTTACTAAAGCAGAACATGGTCTTGCGAATACAAATTATATTATTGAATTCGAGAATGGAGATAAATTTGTATTACGCATTAATGTTCGAAGTTCAGAGTTAGGTGAAAAAGAATTTAAACTTTCACGTTTACTCAATAATGAACCTTTAGTTCCAAAATTTCTCAGTTTTAATCCTATAAATGAAATAACAAACTATTCTTGCAGTTTTGTAGAATATCGTGAAGGTAATTTATTATCAGAATTTTTAACTGACCTCTCGTTTTTAGATTCAATACTATTAATATATAGCAAACTTGGTGAATTTTTAGGACATTTGAGTGCCTATAAGTTCCAAGAAAGTGGTTTACTTACTGCAAATTTATCAATCAGCAAAATTACTACCGAACATAATGAATATAATTTATTTATAAATTATATTTTAGATAAAATAACTAAACCTAGAGTAAAAGCTAAGTTAGGTGAACAACTTTCTCATAGTTTAAAAAATAAAATTATTTTATATAAAAAATCTTTTCCTAAGGAAGGTGGCAATCAGTTGGTGCATGGTGATTTTAAACCTTCTAATATTTTAGTTAAAAATATAGACGGAACATTAATTTTATCAGGAATATTAGATTGGGAGTTTGCTTATTCTGGTTCAGTATATGGTGATATTGCAACTTTATTTAGGTTTAAACATTTATTCGATAAACAGTTAAAAGAGAGTTTTATTTCTGGATATTCAAAAGTATCAAAGTTACTAGACTCAGATTGGGAAAAAAAAGCGAAATTAGTTGATTTAGTAAATTTATGTGATTTGTTAGATTCTGAAGATAAAAGACCTAACATGTATAATAACATAATAGAGTTAATCACTAATACTTTAGATTTTATTGATTCTTAGGAGCAATTGACAAGTGGAGTTAAATAGCATGATCAAAGAATATCTTGAAAATAGATTTAAACAAGGCAGGCTTTATAATAGTTGGCTGATTGACGTTGATGATACAGCAAAAGCTTTAGAGAATTTAGTAATATTTATAGAAAGCAGTTTGTTTTCAGATAAAATTCAATTAACAAATCATCCAGATTATCGGTTAGTAGCAAGGGATAATTCTGTTAACGCTAATGTTAAAGACATATCTGTTGACCAAATTAGAGATTTGCAGCAATTTTTTTATAAAACATCGTCAATCTCTAAATACAGAGTAGCTGTTATTTATCAAGCCGATCTAATGAATCTTAATGCGGCAAATTCCTGCCTTAAACTTTTAGAAGATACACCAAAGGATAGTTTTATCTTCTTAATTACCTCAAGAGTTGCTGGAATAATCAGCACTATAAGATCTAGATGTGCTAAAATTAATATAAAATCACAAAATTGCTTAGTGGGAAGTGAAATATATGTTAAATTTATTACATATATTGCTAATTGTCCAGACCCTAAAGTGAGGCTAAATGTTATCGAAGAGTTTACCAGTAAAAATAAAGAATTATGGGGAGATTTTGCTTGTAGCATGCTATATCTACTGAATAGAATTACTAAGAAATCTCTCAATATCAATATTGAATTCAATGAATTAGAGAATAAAATATTTAATCAATTACCTTCTAATTCACCTGATTATTTGGTAACAAAATTTGCCAATATTAAGCGAATAATAAATAATACTATAGATTATGACTTAGACTTAAGAGCTAGTACCATAGCATTAATAGAAGAATTAACTTAATTTATTTTTATGACAATATTCTTTTTAATAAGACACGGTGAAACAGATTGGTCTTTAAATGAAAAACATCAATTAAAAGGTGGGTACAGGGATTTGCCATGTTTAACGCCAAATGGAATTAGACAAGCTAATGAGCTATCTAATAATCTAAGATTAAAGAATGCAGAATTAATTCTATCTTCTCCATATACTAGGGCGTTACAAACCGCAGCAATTCTTTCAAAAAACATTAATTTAGATATTACTGTAGAATTTGAGTTAAGAGAATGGCAACCAGAGTTAGGGTTAGGAATTAGCAATCAAATACAATTAAAAAGTGCAATAGATGATTATGAAAGAAATAACGGTATATACCCAGCAGGTATCACTAAAACGTGGGAATCAAAGAGTTCTATAAAAGATAGAACAGAAGGTACTTTAAGAAAATATCTAAACCATAAGTATGTAATAGTAGTGACTCATCAGCAGGTAATAAAAACATGGGTAAATGCTTGTCAGGTACTTCATTGCTCTATTAATGAGTTAGAGATAATTTAAAAACACATGATTTACACAAAATGAGAATCTGCTTTTAATAGATAGCACTGGTGTCATTGCGAGACCACGTAGTGGTCGTGGCAATCCATTTTTGGTTGCTTTTATGGATTGCTTCGTCGCTACTAAAGTAGCTCCTCGCAATGAAGCCAGGCTGCTTTCTTTATAACTTTTAAACTGTCCTACCAAATTGCCTGGTGTTTTTTCTCTAACATTTCAGTATTTTCTAGTATATAATATAGCCACGTGGTTTGACAATTAATCCACTAATAATGATTATGAACAATTATTTTGAGTTATTAGGCATAGAGAAAAAATATAATATTGATTTACATAGCTTGGATCGTCAATATTTTGCTATGCAGCTAAAATATCATCCAGATAGAATTAATTCTAACAGCGAAAAGCAAAAAAATTTATCTATCTCTATTGATGTCAATAAGGCTTACGCAACGCTTAAAGACGATTTAGCCCGAGCTGAGTATCTTCTCTTGTTAAACAATATAGTCTTGGATGACATAACGATTAGGCAGGGTATTTCAAAGGAAAAATTAAATGTTGTATGGAATGAATTAGAGCTTGTTGAAACTACTCAACAATTAACTAAGTTAGAATCTATGCTAAATAACAAAATTCTTGAAAAACAACAACTTACTAAATCGCTAACTACTGCGTTCCAAAATCAAAATATGCAAGATGCTATTGATAGTACTATAAGATTTAAATATCTTAAAAACTTAATTAGTAATATTCAGCTAAAAATCAAGTCATGCAAATAATAGAAATTAGTGAGGCTGGCTCTTCCCAGCATAAAGAAAATGATAATGATATAGCAGTTGGCATAGATTTTGGTACAACAAACTCATTAATTGCTTGGTCAAATCAACAAATGGTACAAATTATTACAGATGCTCAAAACCTAGAACTTATCCCCTCAGTTATAGCCTTTCAGGATAAAAACTTTATTGTCGGTGATAATGATATAGTCAATAATTTGCGTTCTATTAAAAGGCTTTTCGGTAAAAAACTATCTGATATACAAAATAACCCAGCACTTTTTGCCTTAGTGAAAGATTATATTAACTTAGATAGTGAAATCTTACGACTAGAATTTGCTGGAAAACTGATGACTGTTCCAGAAGTTGCCGCACAAATATTTCTATATTTAAGGCAACAAGCTACTGAAAAATTAAATTTAGAAATCAAAAAAGCAGTAATAACTGTGCCAGCACATTTTAACGATGCCGCTAGAGGAGAAGTAATGTTGGCAGCAAAAATTGCTGGCTTTGAGGTACTGCGGTTAATTGCAGAACCAACAGCAGCTGCCTATGCATATGGTTTAAATAAAGAAAATATACCCGATATATTTCAAGAGTTGGCTAGGAGAGCGAGTGGCGAGCGAGCGGAGCGTAGCCAAACCTACGTGAACACACGTAGTTCCGAAGCTCAACAACGCCAACACTTGAAAGATGAAGGGTACAGGGGATGCTATTTAGTATATGACCTAGGGGGCGGGACTTTTGATGTATCAATTCTCAATATGCAAACTGGCGTACTTCAGGTTATTGCTACTGGCGGAGATAATATTTTAGGTGGAGATGATATTGATCACTTAGTGATGAAGTATTTTTGTGATAAATATAAATTAGTGGAATCTAATGAACTAATAAAATTAGCAAAAAAAGTTAAAGAAACACTTAGTGTTCAAAATAAATTTGATATTATATATGAAGTAAAGGTATTGGAATTAGATATAGAAAATTTTGAACGGTTAATATTGCCATTGGTAGAACGTACCATAGCTATTACTAAAGATACGCTAGAACAGGCAAAAAACCCTGATATTTCAGGTATTATCTTGGTTGGTGGCTCAACTCGCATACCGTTAATTAGTAAAAGCTTAAGGCAAACGTTTAATACTACTATTTTTTCAGATATTAACCCAGATAAGGCGGTAGTATGGGGGGCAGCTCTGCAAGCAGAGAACCTAACTTCGGCAAATATTAATTCCTTATTAATTGATGTAGTGCCTTTGTCACTTGGTATCGAACTAAATGGTGGGATTACTGAAAAAATTATTCTGCGTAATAGCCCTATACCGATATCGGTTACTAAGGAGTTTACCAATTATGTAGATAACCAAACTTCTATGAAGTTGCATGTGGTACAGGGAGAAAGAGAAATGGTAGAAGATTGTCGGTCACTTGCAAGATTTGAACTAAAATTGCCACTAATGAAAGCAGGTGGAGTGAGGATAGAAGTAACATTTTCTATTGATGCAGATGGTATTTTGTCAGTATCAGCTCTAGAGAAAAATAGTAATATATCACATAACATTGAAATAAAACCAAGTTATGGTTTAAATGAAAGTGAAATTACCGAAATTTTAGAGAATGCTTATCAAAATGCTGCTAGTGATCATAATAAGAAATTGTTGCAAGAAACAATTATTGATACAAAATCTTTGATTTATAATATAAAAAATGCTATTAGGGAGATGCCAAATCTTCTTGCAAAAAATGAAATGGAAAAAATTGATATGGCAATTAAAACTTTAAAAGAAGCAATAGACTCAAATGATCGTGATTACATTATAGAATGTAGCAAGAATTTTGAGAATATAACAGAGCATTTTCTTTCTGAAAGACTAAATAATGCTACTCTAAGCTTACTTAAAGGTAAGCATATTGATGAAATAAAATGAATTGAAGAGTTGATAGACGAAGATCAAAATTAAGAAGTGCTAGAAGGCTCCAAGTCGAGGAGCGGAGCGTACATTAGTACGTGAGTACCGGAGAACTTGAGAGACGACAACGCAATTCTTGATTTTCATCGAGTATATAAATGTTCTAAAAAGGAATGATAACTAATGCCTAAAGTAATTTTTGTTGTAGATAAAGATGGTACGGAAAAAATAGTGGATGCTCCTATAGGATTGTCTATTTTGGAAATTGCTCATCAAAACAACATTGATCTTGAAGGTGCATGCGAAGGATCACTAGCATGTGCCACTTGCCATGTTATTGTAGATGAGGAATTTTATCACAAGTTAAAAAATCCTTCTGAGGCAGAAGAAGATATGCTTGACTTAGCATTTGGTCTTACTCATACTTCAAGACTTGGTTGTCAGATTATTGTTAGTGAAGATCTTGACGGTATAAGGGTTCGCTTACCATCTGCTACCCGTAATATTAATTTATAATTGAGTATAATAGAGTGATACGTAAAATTTTACTTTTTATTTGTTTAACTTACACCATAATATGGTTTGCTATTGCTTATATTATCAAAAGCAATATGGTAAGTACTATAAATAATTCACAGACAGATAATATTAAGATATCTTATAGCCAAGTCAAAGTTTCTGGCTTTCCTTCCCGCTTACGGATTAGTTTAGTCGAGCCAAAAATAAAATTTATCGATCATGTTAATTCCAAAGAAATATCTGCTGAGAAAATGACATTTTTATTCGATTTTAGTTTTAAAAAAGCTAACTTGATTTTAGGGCAAACAATAAAACAACAAGAGAATTTTGCTGGTAAGTTAATTGAATATAGTGTTCAGTCGAAGGAAGATATTGCAGCACTAGTTAAATTTAATAAGCCTATATATAAATTGTCTAGTGGAGATAGTGTGAAATCTATCGTGAAGTTTCTGCAAGTTAACAATAAATTATTCTCTGTTATGCAGGAAAATAAGGAAATTTTTAATATTAGTGACTTGGTTTTCTCAATCAATAAAGCAAAATCCCAGGATGGTGAAGATATAGCTTTACAATTACGCTTGTTGTACGCTGCGGGGGAAGATTTTTTGAATTTCAAAACAGCCCAGCTTGATTTAGCCACACTGATAAATATTGCTACTGATCAAGGTAAAGATACTAATTATATCAAAAATTTAAATATTGACCGTTTAATTTTCTCTTGTGATGATAATGCCCAAGTAGCTTTGATAGGGGGCTTACAATTTTTTGATAGCAACTTACCAAAAGGTAAATTATCTTTTGAGTTAACTAATTATAATGATATCATCGATAAGTTGATTCCTAATAATTTGTTACTACCTAAGAAAATGCTTAGAGCTGTTATTGAGAAAGTTGCTAATTCTGCTGTATCTGAGGTGGTTAAGACCGATAATAATGAAGTAGCGACTTATGAAAAGGTGAAATTTGATATTGAGTTTTCTGATGATGGCATACATATTGGTTCAATTAATTTGCTTGAGTTTAAACTAGAGGATAGTAAGATTGATGATCTGCAAGAATAGATTAAGGTAGTTTAAAAGTCGTATGTGGCTAACTAACGTCTTAACGTCATTGCGAGGAGGCGTAAGCCGACGAAGCAATCCATAAAAGTAACCAAAAATGGATTGCTTCGTCGCCATCAAAGTGGCTCCTCGCAATGACGTATGTGAATTTGGCATAATGTTTAGCTATAATATACGCCTGTGCTAACCTGCAAAACCATAATTAGAATTACAGTATGACACTTGCCTTTGGTTTAGATTTTATTGATTTAAGCAATTTACAAGGTCTAAGAAAATTAGATGAAATTTTTTTAAATTTCCTGAGTAGTCATAGTTATTCTCTCTATCAAACTATTTTATCATTAAGAGCTAATCCCGAACAAGTTGATCAGAAATATTACTCAGATTTTTTATTAGAAATTTCACCTATTTTCGATGATTTTTTAGCTGAATTATTTGGTATCGAGCAAGAAATAGCAAACATAAGACTTAGTCATAAGGAGTTTGATATAATTTATGAATGTAAGAGAAAGTTTGTTCAGCGTATTGCAGTAAAAAAATATCCTCATGAGAAATTACAAGAGATTGATTTTACTAGTGTAGCAAATTCTCTAGAAAAACTCTTGGGAGTAGAGTGTCATCCCTCTGCGAAAGTAGAGATATACAATGATTTTACGAATAAATTTGCTCGTCAAGTAATAGAATGGCAACTAGATGATGAAAAATACGCTTTTGAGTTAGATATAGCGGCAAAATATGCAGCTTTTATGGTTTATAACAATGTTGAAAGTCAACTAGACTTCCTTCATAAGTCAAAAATAGTTGAGGGATTTTTAGAAGAAACGAAGCCGAGCACCGCAGCGTACTTAAAGGTACGTGAGGAGCGGAGGCAAGTTTCGACGACAAAATCACCAACTAGATTGACTTATGAAGGAAGTCTACTATTTTCTCTACCAAAAAAAATAGATAGAGATAATCTAATAGATACTGACAAGGTAGCTAAATATAGAAATTATGCAAGAATAGGATTTGATTATTTAGATTATACATCTAACCTAGATACAGTTTTAAACAACACTCATTATTGTATCTATTGTCATAAACAGGAAAAAGACTCATGTTCTAAAGGGTTATTATCAGCTGTGCCGTCAAAGTCCGGATGTCCGCTGAAGCAGAAAATTTCTGAGATGAATTATGTAAAATCAAAGGGATTTAATCTAGCTGCCCTTGCTATTATTATCATTGATAATCCAATGGTAGCGGCTACTGGTCATAGGATTTGTAATGATTGTTCCAATGCTTGCATTTACCAAAAACAAGAAGCTGTGGATATTCCTCTTGTTGAGTCCAATATCTTAGAAACTACTCTGCTTCTGCCTTACGGGGTGGAAATATATTTACTACTTACCAATTGGAATCCCCTTAACATTTTTGCTCCTTTACCAAATCTTCCAACTAATTATAAGGTTTTAGTAGTTGGTCAAGGGCCAGCTGGCTTTAGTTTAAGTCATTATTTATTACGAGACGGACATGATGTAGTAGCTATAGATGGTTTAAAAATTACCTCGTTACCTTTTGATGTAAACAAACCTATTAAATATTGGGTTGATTATAAAAAGAATTTATCAGAGAAAATACCTGGAGGTTTCGGTGGAGTGGCTGAATATGGTATTACTCCAAGGTGGGATAAAAATAATTTAACGATATTACGTCTTATCCTACAAAGAAATAGTCGGTTTAAGCTTTTTGGTGGTGTAAGCTTAGATAGTAACATAACTATGGAGCAGGCGTTTCATTTAGGATTTGACCATGTTGCTTTGTGTGTTGGAGCTGGTAAGCCTAAAATCGTTGAAATGAAGAATTTTCTTGCAAAAGGTGTTAGAACAGCCTCTGACTTTCTAATGACCTTACAATCAGGAGGAGCTTTTTTAGATCAAACTATTACTAATTTGCTTATCAGGATGCCTATTATTATTATTGGTGGTGGGTTAACCGCTATTGATGCAGCAACTGAAAGCCTAATTTATTATAAGTTACAAGTAGAAAAGTTCCTAAAGAACTATCAGTTATCAGTTGAGAAAAATGGCAAAAAGCATACAGAACAACATTGGACCAATGAGGATAGATTAATAGCCGAAGAATTTATCTTACATGCAAAATTATTTAAGCAAGCACAAGATAAACAAGCTATAAAAAGAATCCTAGATGAATTAGGTGGAGTAACAATTTATTATAGGGGTAAATTAAAAGATTCTCCTGCTTACAAGTTAAACCATGAAGAAGTTATGTATGCTATGGGTGCAGGTGTAAAATTTGTTGAAAATATGATAGCTTTAGGCATTGATGTCGATCAGTACAACTATGCCCAATCGATAGAATTTGATAATTTAGGTGTAAGGAAAAAATTTAGGGTACGGACTGTACTTATGGCAATAGGTATCGATAAAGATGAAGTAAATAATTATTTAGAAGATAATATCAGCTATTTTGGTGATTGTAATCCTTTATATTCTGGAAGTGTGGTTAAAGCCATAGCAAGTAGTAAAGAAGGGTACAAAAATATCGGAAAAAAACTTATCAAAAATAGCCCAAATTTTCCTGGTAGCTATGTAGATTTCTTTACTAAACTAGATTATCTATTAATGAGTCGTATTGAAGAGGTTAATATTCTATCTGATAAGATAGTAGAGATTGTAATAGATTCTCCTCTTGCTGCACAAAATTTTCAACCAGGGCAATTTTTTCGTTTGCAGAATTATTCTAGTGATATTTCAAAAATTATCGAACCTTTGGCTCTTGCAGGAGCTTATGTTGATTCAGAAAAAGGGTTAATTCATTTGATAGTCTGGCAAAGTGGTAAATCTAGTAAATTATGTAGATATTTATCGAAAAATGAGCAGATAGTATTAATGGGACCTAACGGTAAGCCAACTGAAATATTAAAAGACAGCAATATAGTCCTTGTTGGTGGAGGGGTTGGAAATGCGGTTTTATGCTCAATAGCTAAGGCTCTTAAAAATAATAATTGTAAAATTATATATTTTGCCGGTTATAAAAATTTGCAAGATAGGTTTTATCAAGAGAGAATTGAAGAATCAACCGATATAGTAGTTTGGTGTTGTGAAGAGGGGATTTTATCAAAAAATCGGTCGCAAGATATTAGTGTTAAGGGTGATTTGCTGTATGCTATAATGGGGTATTGTTACCTTTGGAAAGATTTGGCTATAGATAGGATAATAGCCGCCGGTGTTTCAGAAATGATGCAAGCCATAAGAGATATAAAAGATGATTTTTTTGGTAAAAAACCCCAACTAATAGTAAGCATTAATTCTCCTATGCAATGTATGATGAAAGGCATTTGCGGGCAATGTATTCAAAAAATTACAGACAAAAATAGATATATTTTTACTTGTGCTTGCCAGGAGCAAGATGCAAAAATAGTCGATTTCACAGGGCTTAAAAGTCGTTTGGAACAAAATTCCCTGCAGGAGAAATTATGATTAATTTTTCGTCACCGGTATATAGATTGTAGTTTTTATGCTATGTATAGCCTTAAAACCCAGATAAACCGAAATACGCTCAATGATTATTTGTTGAAAGTATGATATTTCTAAAGCAATACTCGAATTTTCTGCTTGTACATGTAAAATATTTATTAACTGCCCTTTCTCTTTAACTTTAGCTATTTTTAGAGGAATAGTTTTGCTACTAAACTTTGATCCAACAATCTTACTCCAATTAATCATAATTTCTGCAAGCAACGGGTGTTGCTTGCCAAAGATTCGTCTAATAATTATGTTGATGTCATGACTGAGTGGTTTCATGTGCAAAATTAATAATTGTAACCATTACTACTAATACAGCAAAAATAATTGATACTAAAGGAAAATACAGAGAAGTAATTGATAATACCATCAGT
Source organism: Rickettsia sp. (assembly GCA_023269695.1). Lineage (GTDB taxonomy): Bacteria > Pseudomonadota > Alphaproteobacteria > Rickettsiales > Rickettsiaceae > Tisiphia. Next base: position 30,920 of record JAHFPS010000009.1, on the reverse strand, counting down.
AATATATTGCATATTATAATTCTACACACTACTTCCCTATGACTTTTGCCATTTCTAACTGCTTTTTGAAAAAAATGCTTTAAGTGAGGTTGCCAAATCTTTTCCTTATTAAGTAGTCTAATTAATATGGTTAATCCTCCATCTGTCATGTAATATAAGCTAGCAATAGATGAAGCAATAAACAAATGAATACTAGAAGATGAAATAAGTATTAAACATAAACCTAGTAAAAACCCTAAACTTATACTACCTACGTCCCCTATAAATATTTTAGCAGGATGCCAGTTAAATATCAAAAAACCTATAGAACATCCCAATATAATGATGTTAATTACAATTATAAAATTTATATTTATTATTATATCATACTTTAAATAACAAAGTATCAATATGGTGATGGATAAATGAATAGATTCAGCACCACTAATACCATCTATTCCATCAAGAAAATTATAAATATTTAAAAAGGTAGTCAAGTATATTATAGATAACACAAAATCAATATATAATGGTAATTCGTGATGAAACAATAATGCTGGAGATAAAAATAATACAATACTTATTGTAGAACAAATTATGTGAACAATTAGTCTTATAAACACAGGAATAGAGATAAGATCATCTAAAAAAGAAATTGTAGAAATGATCAGCAACAAGGGTATAATCTTAATTGAGTTTATCAGTGTTTTTGTTACAAAATATTCATGGGTGATAAGACCAATTATTACCACTATTACTATAGCAAGCCCACCTCCTCTTGGTGTAATTCTATTATGTACTCTACGTGGATCGGGTATATCCACCACTCCAAAAGATGGAAGACTGGAAATCAACAGCCAAGTAAGAAAGCTTGTTGCTATAAAAGATAACAAAAATAAAAAACTATAATTAGTAAAATCACTCATAACAACATATTAGATTTAAAACTGAAATATTCATTAGCTGCAATAATCACGTGGTCATGAACAGATATATTTACATTAGCACAAGTTTCTACTATTTTGTGTGTTAATTTAATATCAGTATTTGAAGGCTTACTAACACCACTTGGATGATTATGTACTAATATAATTGCTCCAGCTTCATTAAATAAAGCTCTTTTAATTATTTCTCTTGGATATATTGTTGCTTGATCTATAGTGCCTTGGCTTAAAACTTCATCAGCAATCAGGACATTTTTTTTATTTAGAAATAAGATACGAAACTGTTCTGTCTTCATATTACCCATCGTTACTTTTAGATAATCTATTAGAACACTCCAAGAACTAATGACATTCTGATTTATTACTTTTTGTTTTAGTATCCTGTTAGTTAGTTCACGCATAATAATAAAATTTATGTATAAATTCTCATTAGTTCCTTTAATATTAAGCAGTTTTTCTTTATCTGTATTTATTAAATCAGCGAGACTACCAAATCGTGTTAGTAATTCCTTTGCCAATGGCTTTACATCTTTTCTAGGTATTACAGAAAATAATATCATTTCAAGTAATTCATAATCCGCAAGATTTTCTGCAGACACAATAATACGTTGCCTTAGACGCTGTCTGTGTCCAATATAATGAGGAGTATCATCTTTCATATTGTTCTATCATAAATCTGTTTTATAAGGTGGATATGTTAAGTGTTTTGGCGACAAAGTAAAAATGTCAAAACCATCTTTAGTTACACCTAAACTATGCTCAAACTGTGCTGATAATGATTTATCACTTGTGGTGACTGTCCAACCGTCTAATTTACTTAGATGGGTGGAGTGATGTCCAGCATTTACCATTGGTTCAATAGTAAAAAACATACTTTCCTCCAATACCAAGCCAGTGCCAGCTTTACCATAATGTAGAATAGTCGGTTCTGTATGAAATATACGCCCTATCCCGTGACCAGTATAATTTCTAACAACTGAATAATTGTGCTTCTCAACATAAGTTTGTATAGCATTCCCGATAGTTCCTAAATGTACACCTGGTTTCACTAGTTCAATTCCTATCATCATAGCATCATAAGTAACTTGCACTAAGCGTTTTGCTTTAATTACGACATCACCAACGTAAAACATTCTACTCGTATCACCATGCCATCCGTCGACAATTACGGTAACGTCAATGTTTATTATATCACCATTTTTAAGGAGTTTATCATTTGGAATACCATGGCATACTACATGGTTAACAGAAGTACAAATTGACTTTGGGAAACCATTATAGTTCAAAGGTGCAGGGATTGCATTATTGGATACAATAAAGTCATGGCAGAGATCATTTAAATAGATGGTACTCACTCCTGGTTTTACATAATTAGTAATGAAGTCTAAGGTTTCTGCCGCAAGTTTACCTGCAATATGCATTTTCTTAAATTCATCTGGTGTATGAATTGTTATGGTCATAAAATAATTAACTTTTTTTATTAAAATCATCTATTGAAAGTATAGTTAACCTGATTAGTATTACTCGTCATTGCGAGGAGGTGCGAAGCCCGAACGAAGCAATCCATTTTTGGTTACTTTTATGGATTGCTTCGTCGACCTACGGTCTTCTCGCAATGACGTTGACCACATACAACTTTTAAAGTACACTATCTAAAACCGCTTCCTCTTCTAACTTTCGATAGCTGTAACCAAAGCGGATCCTCTCAATGACGAGTAATACTAATCGGGTTAGCTATAGAAATATATACTAAATTTCTATTTTGTTAAATTATTATTTGAATTTCTTTAGTTCTTTTTCAACAACTCTGACTTTATAAAAACTATAAGATAGGGTTATTGTATCAACATCATTCATTTCTTTATCTTCCTCAAAATCAGAGTCTATAAAAAATGTTACGGGCATTAACATTTTCTCTCCTGCTTTTAATAGCTGTTCTTCAAAACAAAAACAATGTATTTTAACAAAATACTTACCAGCTTTATTGGGAGTGACATTATAAACAGAAGTTCCTATTATATCATCGTTACTTAGATTTTCAGACTCATAAAAAATTAGTGTATTTTGTCCTGGGATAACTGTAGCCCTTCTTTGTTTAGGAATAAATCGCCAAGGTAAATTACTATCAACATTAGAGTCAAATTCTATAGTTATCACTCTAGTTCCCTTTTTAGGAGAATATATATTAAGCTCCTGTCTTACAGTGGTGCCACCATAGCCAGTGACTTTACAAAATAAATTGTAAATTGGTATCGATGCAAAGCTTAAAAAAACCATACTAAGTGCTAAGCTAACTAAGGCTAAGGCAAACTTCCTATTGGATTTTTGTAACATTATACTGCTCTCTTAATTATATAACTAACCCGATTAGTATTACTCTGTCATTGCGAGGAGTGCGTGAACACGACGAAGCAATCCAAGAATAGTGGATTGCCACGACCACTGCGTGGTCTCACAATGACGTATGTGAATTTGGAGTAATGCTAGTCGGGTTAGCTATAAAGAGTCAATTTTCAACTTTTTACGAAAAGTCTATTTAAAATATCTTAAACCTATGATATTATATACTCATTTAAATATTATAGCTAACCCGAATAAGTTCTAGATATCCCAGGCATCATTGCGAGACCACGTGAGTGTAGTGGCAATCCATGCTATTGGATTGCTTCGGGTGGTCGACCTACGGTCTTCTTCGCAATGACGGAGAGGTTATCTAGAACCTTAACGAGTTAGCTATATTAAGTGAAGCAACCTATTTAAAGGTATTATATGACTAACAAAATCAGTGTGCCAGTAATTTCTGCAGAATCAGGATTTTATCAATATTTGCAAAAAATTAATAAAGTTCCATCACTTTCACAAGAGGAAGAATTTCTACTTGCCAAAGCCTATCTTGAACAAAATGATCTAGAAGCTGCTCATAAGTTAGTAACTAGCCACTTGAAATTAGTAGCAAAAATTGCCATTAGATATAGAAATTATGGGCTACCTATAAATGAGCTTGTGTCAGAAGGAAATTTAGGTCTTATGCAAGCAGTAAAGAAATATAATCCTGATTTAGGCTTTCGTTTGTCTACTTATGCTCTGTGGTGGATTAAAGCTTCAATCCATGAATATGTTTTGAAATCTTGGTCTTTGGTTAAAATGGGTACTACAGCAGCACAAAAAAAGTTATTCTTTAGTCTTGGTAAAATTAAGCATAAAATTGCTAACCTATATTCAAGAGCTGTCACAGATCAAGATTTTGTTCAGATTGCTCGTGAACTTGGGGTTACTACGAGTGAGGTTAGTGAAATGAATGCTAGATTATCTGGTCCGGACTTATCGCTGAATAATTTGGTAAATGGCGATGATAATGGCGGTAGTGAATTAATTGAATTTTTACCAGAAACTCGTCCAAGTCAAGAGCTAAGGTTAATTAGCCAAGAGGATTCTGCTAATAAACATAATTTGTTAACCCAAGCGATGAAGATATTAAATGATCGCGAATTACATATTCTTACTGAGCGTAAATTAACAGATTCTCCAAAAACTCTGGATATTCTTAGTATGGAATATAAAATTTCTAAGGAAAGAATTAGACAGATTGAAAATACCGCATTTGAGAAAGTAAAAAACTTTATACTTCAACAAATGCCAAAACCTGTTTAAAAGTCTATATAGCTAATCTGATTAGCATTTGCCCATTTGTTTCAACGGAAAAGATGTCATTCCCGAGTAGGCGGGAATCTAAGATCCCTGCTTTCGCAGGGATGACACAAAACAGGATTGCTTCGTCGGTCTTATGACCTCCTCGCAATGACATTTTTTAGACTCATAAGCCATAGAGTTACTAAGTATTTATTGTAAAACCAAACATGAAAGAACAATTATCGATATATATACACTGGCCATTCTGTTTATCAAAATGCCCGTATTGTGATTTTAACTCTCATGTTTCAGATAAAGTAGACCATGATGATTGGCTGAAATGTTATGAGCTGGAGCTGAATTATTTCAAGGATATTATAGGTCATAAATATATAAAATCTATTTTTTTTGGCGGTGGAACTCCATCTTTAATGAAGCCATTTGTTGTTGAAGGAATAATTAAAAAAATAGCAAATCTAGCAATAATAGATGAGCAAACAGAAATTACTTTAGAAACAAATCCCACTTCATTTGAGACTGAGAAATTTAGAGATTTTAGATCAGCTGGAATAAATCGTGTGTCAATTGGTGTCCAGTCTCTAGTGGAAAATGACTTAAAGAATTTAGGGAGACAACATGATGTGGGGCAAGCAATCAAAACTATTGAGACAGCTCGCCGTATTTTTCCTAGAATATCTTTTGACCTAATTTATGCAAGAAGTAACCAAACTCTAGAAAGTTGGCAAGATGAATTGACTAATGCCATGGAACTTGCCTCAGGTCATATCTCATTGTATCAACTAGTCATCGAAAAAGGTACGTTATTTTATAAATTATTTAACGATGGAAATCTGACTATACCAAGTTCAGATCAAGCAGCTGATCAGTATGAATGGACTAACTTATACTTAAAGTCCCAAGGGTATCTTAGATATGAAATATCAAATTATGCTATATTAGGTCATGAATGTAAGCATAACTTGACATATTGGCAATATAATAATTATTTAGGTATAGGTCCTGGTGCTCACAGCAGAGTTAATATGTACGATAGTAATTTTACATCTAATCTCTATAGTATCATGATGTGGCATAAACCAGAAAAATGGTTACAAGCTGTTAATAGTTTAGGGTGTGGTATTCAGCATATTAATAAACTTGCTATGCAAGAAATAATTGAAGAAATGTTAATGATGGGACTACGTCTTGAAAAGGGTCTAAATATTGACATTATACAAAAAAGAACTGGTAAGCAATTATTTGAGATTTTGGATGTACAAAAGGCAACATATTATAAAAAGTTAGGTCTACTTCAGTTGGATGAGGAATTAGGTGATAAAGGTTACATTAATCTTACAGATAAAGGTCTAATGTTACACAGTTATATAGTACCAAGGTTGTTTAAATAGAATTTTTTGTATAAGCTAACCCGTTAATGTTTTAGATAGCCTCTCCGTCATTGCGAGGAGGTGCGAAGCCCGAACGAAGCAATCCATTGTTGTGTCATCCCTGCGAAAGCAGGGATCTTAGATTCCCGCCTACGCGGGAATGACAACTTACAATTACGGTCTTCTCGCAATGACGTTGACCACATATGACTTTATAAAGTAGCTTGCCTAAACCCGCTTCCTCTTCTAACTTTCGACAATTGTGGCTTCGTGCTTCCTTGCATGACATTTAGGAACTTATAACAATATCAACAACCTAATCAGGTTAGCTAAGCAATTCACCATATTTTAATTGATATATTCTATCCATTTTATGTGCCATTTCATGATTATGAGTTACCACAATAATAGCAGTATTTTTTTGATTAGCAGTTTTAAGCAATAAGTTAAAAACCTCATTAGCAGTATTAGGATCTAAATTACCAGTAGGTTCATCGGCTAAAATAATTTGAGGATTATTAATGAGGCTACGGGCAATAGCTACTCTTTGTTGTTCACCACCAGATAATTCACCCGGCATATTATGTATTTTATTAGCTAGCCCTAACTCTGCTAATAGCTCTTCCGCCTCTTTAAAAGACGATTTATGATCATTACCAGCAATCAATTTTGGCATTGCTACATTCTCTAAGGCAGTAAAATCTTTGAGTAAATGATGTTGTTGATAGACAAAACCTATATTATGCAATCTTATTATATGAGCGTAGTTCTGGGAATAGTTTGTTGAAGCTATCTGTACTTCCCCGCTATTTGGCATATCGAGTAAACCAGCTATATGCAGTAAAGTTGATTTACCACTACCAGAAGCACCTATTACGGCAACTAATTCGCCTCGCATTACAGTCAAATTAACATTACTTAACACTTCAATAATAGATTTTCCTTGCTGATATTTTTTAGAAATATTTTTTAATACTAATGCGACTTTATTCATAACGTAGAGCATCCACAGGATTTAACTTGGCAGCTTTATATGAAGGATAAATTGTTGCACAAAAACATAGCACAATAGAAATACTTGATACTAATGTCACATCTTCTATTCTTACCCTTGACGGTAGATTATATAAAAAATAAATCGCTGCTTCAAAAATTTTAGCACCAGTTATTTTCTCCAGAATATTTCTAATAGACTGGATATTATAAGCAAAGCTAGTACCCAATATTACACCTGAAATCGTACCGAGCAAACCTATAAACATACCATTACAAAGAAAAATAAGCATAATCTGCCTGGTACTTGCACCAATAGTACGTAGCACTGCAATATCCGAGGTCTTGTCTTTAACCAACATAAACAAGCTAGAAACGATATTAAAGCCTGCTACCATAATAATCAGAGAAAGAATAGTAAACAATGCTACCCCTTCAACAGCCAAAGCATTTAGAAACTGTAAATTTGATTTCTGCCAACTTATCACTCTTAATTTTGATCCTAAAAGATTTTGTATCTCCCAAGCAAACATTTCCGCTTTATTCGGTTCTATTGTTGTTACCTTGATTAGATTAATAACTTCACTGAAAGACAGAAAATTTTGTGCAGCAATAAGTGGCATTAAAATAGTTGCCGAATCATAATCATACATACCACTAGTAAAAGTAGCCACAACCATGAATTCTTTAGATCTAGGCATACTGCCAAAGGCAGTAGAAATTGAACTGGAAGAAATTAATTTTATTTTTTCTCCTACTTGAATTCCCAGGTTACGAGCAAGTTCATTACCAATTGCCACCACATCTTTGCCAGAAAAATCGGCAAAATCTCCAGAATTAACATTTTGTAAAATCTGATTATTATATTGGAGTTCAATTAAATCTATACCTTTAATCATAACGCCACTATTCGTTCTTGTACCTAATGCCAGAGCTTGCCCTACAACAGTTGGAGAAATATGTCTTATATAATTCTTACTAAGTAGCTTTTCTTTAATTTCGTCATAATTTGAGATAGAGCATGATAATGGAGTTATGGTAATGTCACCATTAAGACCAATAATGTTTTTGGTGAATTCATAATGAAAACCGTTCATAACGGACATAATCACTATTAATGCAGCAACACCAATGGTAACACCCATCAAAGAAAAACCAGCAATAATAGAAACAAATTTCTCATTCTTCTTGGCTCTAAAATATCGAACTGCTACTTTTAAAATAAAATTATTTTTTATCATTATTATAATTCAGATTTATTAAAAATCTTATCTTCTTGCAATAATTTATAACAAGCCATCAATGCTATAACTATAGAGATACACATAGCAATTGCTAATGACGTAAAAGTGCCTTGATAAAAATAACTAACCAACTGCAAACATATTGCGGTAACAATCAATCTTCCTGATACCAATATAGCAGTAATCCTACCTTTAGCATTTGGCATACTCTCTAATGCAAGGATCCATAAAATATTACAAGGAAATATTGTGCCAATCGTCACTAATTGTACTACTATCGTTATTATTAATGGATCATTAGCTTCAAGTATAACCAGAACTATAGCAGCAATTATAAAAGCTACAAGTGCTGCTATACTAAAGAAAAAACATTTTTTCTGTCCAAACTTGTTAAATAAATAACTATTGCTAAAACTGATAGCTGAAAATACTGCAGACAATGCCCCTTGATATAGACCAAATTGTTGAATAGGCACTCCTAGATCTTGCATATACAAGATAGGAGCAATACCAATAAACACCCAATAAGCTTGAAATAAAAAAATCAGGGTTATTAGATAATATACAGTTTTTTTAGATTTAAAGACTACACTATATTCCCTTAGGGACATTTTTACATTATCATTTGTCTGCCCTTTGGGAATAAATAATATGCCGATTATCAAACAAAAAACTCCCAATATTAACAGTATAGCAAAATTACCTTGCCAACTAAGCAAAAAATTTACATAACTTCCTACTACCGGAGCACAAGCCATGGCTAAGGTAACAGTACCATTTAAAGCTCCCACCATTTGTTGTTGTTGTTTGACCGAATATACATCAGAAAGTACTACATAGCCAAGCACCGCTGCACCAGATATACCAACCCCTTGTAGAAATCTACCAAATAGTAACATATAATAATCTATGGCAAATAGACAAAAACTACTACCAACAACAAATATTACAAGACCTATAAGAATAATTACTCTTCTACCAAACCTATCTCCTAAATTTCCAACAATTAGAGCAGTAACGCAATGGGCTATGAGATTTATTCCTAGTAGGAATTCTACCTTAAAAGTAGAAAGATTAAAGCTATCTTGTAAATCTGGAAAACTAGGGACGAATAAATCTACCTCAGCCCCAGATAAAATTCCCATAATTAAAATAGTAATGAACAAATTCATAAAACCATACTTTCAGATTAGAAAAATGAATATATATTATATATTAAACATGTCTAATACTTTTCAATCTATTCTTTAGATTCCGCTAGTTACTTCACTAGTGTCCGAGTTAAAACGGTACATCAAACGGCGTCATTGCGAGGAAACCATAAGGTCGACGAAGCAATTGTAAATTGTCATTCCCGCGTAAGCGGGAATCTAAGATCCCGCACCGAAGCAGGGATGACACAAAACAGGATTGCTTCGTCGGCTCATGCCTCCTCGCAATGACGCAGGTTATTTTTCCGCAACTTTTAAACTACCATGATAACCTCTAAACCCGTTCTACCTCTAATTTTCTGGCAATAATATTTCTCTTTTACCAGTATGGTTGGGAGGGGATATCACCCCATTTTCTTCCATTTTTTCCACAAGAGTAGCAGCTCGATTATAACCAATTCGTAAACATCTTTGTATATAGCTAATTGATACTTTTCGTTCCAATTGTACTATTTGTACGGCTCTTTTATATAAAGTTTCATCATTGGTTGAGTCATCCCCTAGACTCTCGGCATTTACTTCCTCATCATCTAATTGCTGAGTCACTGCTGAAAGATATTCAGGCACTCCTGTTGATCTTAAATATTGAGTTACTTTTTCTACCTCTTTATCATCAACAAATGGACCATGAACCCTGGTAATCTTTGAAGAATTACCCATATAAAGCATATCTCCCATACCAAGTAATTGCTCAGAGCCTTGTTCACCAAGAATAGTTCTACTATCAATCTTAGAAGTTACTTTAAAACTGATACGACTTGGGAAATTAGCTTTAATTACCCCAGTAATAACATCAACAGAAGGTCTCTGAGTTGCCATGATAATATGAATACCTGCGGCTCTTGCCATTTGAGCTAGACGTTGTATCGATAATTCGATATCCTTGCCGGCTACCAGCATTAAGTCAGCCATTTCATCAACAATTACTACAATGAATGGTAATTTCTCCATATTCATTTCAATTGTCTCATAAATAGGCTTACCAGTTTCCGGATCAAATCCTGTTTGGACAGAACGTTCTAATATTTTACCGCTTGACGCAGCTTCCAGAATTTTAGCATTATAACCTGCTATATTTCTGACCCCAATATTTGACATTGCCCTATAACGATTTTCCATCTCTTTTACCGCCCATTTAAGGGCTACCACTGCTTTACTTGGCTCGGTAACCACTGGAGTTAGAAGATGTGGTATGCCATCATAGGTTGATAGTTCAAGCATTTTGGGATCAATCATTATTAACCGACATTCTTCTGGGGTATAGCGGTAAAGTAGGGAGATTATCATCGCGTTAATTGCCACTGATTTACCGGAACCAGTCGTACCTGCAACTAGCAAATGCGGCATTTTTGCTAAATCTGCAACAAAAGGCTTGCCAGCTAGATCCTTACCTAAAATTAATGGTAGCATAATGCTACTATCTTGATATTCCGGTGTTTCAATTAATTCTCTTAGACAAAAGAAAGCTCGTTGTTTATTGGGTAATTCAATACCTAGAACATTTCTACCTGGTATTACAGCTATTCTAGTTGATATCGCAGATAAAGACCTAGCAATATCGTCTGATAAACCTATAATCCTAGAAGATTTAGTACCGGCAGCTGGCTCAAATTCATATAAGGTGACAACTGGACCTTGGCTAATATTAATGACCTGACCTTTTACACCAAAATCATTCAGAACAGTTAGCAGTATTTGGGCATTATGTTGTAGTTCTGATAAAGTTTCTACTTTTATATTTGGGCTGTCAACTTGTTTTAATAATTCGATAGGTGGCAAGTCTGGTAATTGGTCATTTTCTTTTCTTAATGAAGATTGTTTCCTTAAAGAATGAGATTGCGAGTCATTATTTTTTCCTGGGAATCCATCTATTTTGTCAGCATATGAAGCTTCTTCTTGATTAATAAAAGGGGGCTTTTTTGTTGAAGATTGTTTAGTTGATATTGTAGGTAATGGGATAAATTTTTTATAAGGTATTAATTGGAATAATTTAATTATAACGTTCCAAAAAGCTGAAAATTTTATTTCTGCCAATAAAAATAATAAAATAAATGTAATAATAATTAAAGCGTAATCGGCTCTAGCATCTAATTGTTTGATTAGTGGATAAATAATAGTACCAACTGTTCCGCCGGCACCTGCCGGTAAATAATCAATTTTTATCTTAGTGCAGACTACCGATAATGATATAATTGAAAGCAGCAGCACCATTATCCTGATGGTAACCCATTTTTTCTCTAAACGCCACACGCTCAAAGACCAAAAAAAACAACAAATTGGCAAAATAAACGACGCTATACCAAAAAATTGGTAAAAAATATCCGCTAAATAACAACCAAAATAACCTAATAAATTGCTTGGATATTTGCCTGTTACAGAATTAAAAGAAGGATCGTCTGGATTATAAGTTACTAATAATAGAGTAGTAAAGCAGCCTACCAACATTAATAAAGCAGACCGCACTCTATTATTAGTAAGAATCACGTTTATGTAATATAACACAAAATTTGCCTAAAAAAATGAACCACTTTGGTCGTTGCCTAAGATCCTCAAAGAACCTAGTATGTATAAATGGAATCCATATATCTGCATAATAGACTCAGACAGGGATGTTTCCTAATAATAAAAATTATAGTCCCGGGGCAATACGTTAAGCTCACGAACCAAGCAGCTCATACATTTTTACTCTTCTGCTTTCAAGAGTGTTTTTTTATAGTTAACCAGGGCTAGCATTACTTCGTCATTGCGAGGAGCTACTTTAGTAGCGACGAAGCAATCCAAGTATAATCATTTTTTGGATTGCTTCGTCGGCTTACGTCTCCTAGCAATGACGCCAACTTACTATGGCTAAATACTAATCGGGTTAGCTATAAGTCGATATTCCGAGTATTTTATAATATCACTTTCCAATCTTTCGTGCAAGATCTTCTAAATATCCTGCTATAGTACTTAACGTTTCTGCAAATTTTTCTTCTTCGCAAGGTATTTTATCACCATCGATTTTAGCAATTTTATTAGTCAAGTTTTGTACTTGTTCCTGTAAACTTAAGGCAGACATAACTAATAATAGTTCAAATGATGCTGATGGACTAACCTTTTTTATCTGAGTAATATTTTCATTTAACTTGGTTGCAAGATTGCACAATTCTTCTTCCGACCCATCACTACATGCCAGTTGAAAAGTTTTGCTACCCAGTATTATTGTTACTATAGACATCTATATTATGTGTTTTTATGTTTCATTTCTTCCAATTCAGCAATATATACGGCTATTTGCTCAAGTATTTTTGTATAATTATCCTTGAGATGTTTATTTTCGTCTTTCAGTTTATTAATTTCTTCATGTTGCTCTGCAATATCCGACAAAAGACCTTCAATCCCTTGATCCACTTCTTGCATTAATTTAAGTAACAAATCTTTAGTTATTGTCATTCATATGGTAATATTAAGTGAAAAACTATTGGAATTATTATTAACGTTAAAATAGAGATTATAATTAACTGTTTTTTCCATTTATAATCAGATACCATTAGATCAGACCTATTTTTGAGGTCAATATCTTTAGGGGTTCCCTGCTCATCTTCATCACTTGGATCCAAAACTATTCCTAAATAATTTGAGTATAACTTAAGATAACCCTTTACATAAACTTCCGCTGGCATTGAATTTAGGTCTCCCTCTTCAAGAGCCTCTAAATATTGCTTTCTAATTTTCAAATAAGCAGATATCTCTTCAAGAGTTTTACCAGACTCTATTCTCGCTTGTTTTAGGGGTGACGACATAACACTCTACTCAAGTTTACGCAAAAAGGTTTCAAATTTCTTATTTGCTAAAATTAAAATATTTAAGTCAATAGTTTCCTGCAATCTAATTCCTTTGACAAAATCTAGAAAAATAGATGCAGTGTTTATATTATTATCAATCCATAAATCTAAATCAATATTTACTTTAGATTTGTTAATTATTTTAGTTAATAATTGTCTTTGTTTATCATACAAGTCATCTTTTAATGATTGTGTTGATAATCTATTCCAATAAGAATCATTCAGTTGTTTATCACAAGCTTTACGAAGCCAATCAATACTAAATTTATTACCAGTAGCAAAATATAAACTAGCAACATCATTATTTGTAGCTTGGGTTCTTTTTGCAATATATATTATGTCAAAAACCGACACTAGGCTATCAAGAGTCGCAACCCTTTGAGCTATCTCATCTGTTACTCCTAACAAAGTATATTGCTTAACTTTATCATCAAATTTATTTTTTGCTTCTCCTAAAAGGGAATTACTCACCACTTTGCTAAGCATTCTAGCTGGTTCATAAAATTCATCAATGGTATCGCTAATATTGATAGGATGTTTTATATGCTTTAAAAACCAGGAGATACCTCTACGCATAATTTTAGCAAGTTCAGTAAACATGTCAATTTTAACTTTATATTCTATAGTACTTGGTAGAGATTCCACTATAGTCCATAAATTATCTAAATCAAAAATTTCACAGATAATGGTATACGAACGAACTATATCACAAACAGCAGCACCAGTTTCACGTTTTATAATATTAAGTGATGGACCACCTAACTGATTAATAATTTTATTTGTTACAACGGTTCGAATAATTTCATGCTTAAGTGGATGAGATAAAATTTCCTCACGAAATTTTTCTTGCATTAGTGCTGGAAAATAATTAATCAGATAAGATTCAAAATATTTATCTTTTGAAAATGTTGCTGTTATTAAATCATGATAGACTGAGCGTTTACTATAAGAGAGTAATACACAAAGCTCAGGACGGGTCATATTCTCCTTATTAAGTGCCCTTCTATTTAGCTCCTCCCTAGTTGGTAGGAACTCAACAGTTCGATCAATTAATTTTTCTTCTTCTAAAGTATCAATAAACTGGCTAAATATTTCGATAGTTGAAATACGAGATAATTGCATGATATTAATTGCTTGATTCTGCTTATGATTATCAACTAACACCAGTTCTTCAACTTGTTTGGTCATAGTTAACAACAGCTTATTACGTTCTTCTAAAGTGATTTTCTTAGAAGACATAGCATGATTAAGAGCAATTTTTATATTTACTTCATGATCGGAACAATCAACGCCAGCTGAATTATCAATGAAGTCAGTATTTATCTGTCCACCGAGCTTGCTATATTCTATTCTACCTTGTTGTGATACGCCAATATTTCCGCCCTCCCCTATTACTTTAGCTCTAATATCTCTACCATTGACTCTCAGATTATCATTTGCCTTATCGCCTATTTCTAGGTGACTTTCTGTCGAAGCTTTTATATAGGTTCCTATACCACCGTTCCACAGCAAATCAACTTCTGCTTGTAAAATAGCTCTAATTAGCTCCTCTGGAGTTAATTGGTCACTATCTATCTTTAGCAATGATTTAGCTTCTGTAGATAACAAGATAGACTTACTACTTCGCTCAAAACCCCCCCCACCTTTTGAAATTAACTGTTGGTTATAGTCAGACCAATTTGATGTAGGTAACTTGAATAACCGCATACGTTCATTGAAACTAATAATTGGATCAGGTTGTGGATCAATAAATATATGTTTATGATTAAATGCAGCAACAAGTTTTATTGCATTAGACCTGAGCATACCATTACCAAAGACGTCTCCAGACATATCGCCAATGCCAACAACAGTAATAGGGTCTCTTTGCACATCAATAGACTTCCTGCAAAAATCTACTTCTGTTGGTGATTTGTACGTGATATCGGTACTCTGCTCCTCACGTACACTAGAGTACGCTGCGGTTCGAGGTGAAACGTCTCCTTCAAATCCCTCAACATAAGCGACTTTTGCAGGAAGTCTAAGGAAATGGCTTGCTACAGAAATCCACGCTCCTTTTGAAGTAATAGCCATTTTCTTATGGTCATAACCGGCTGATCCACCGGAAGCAAAAGCATCGCCTAACCAAAAATTATATTCAGCAGATACACTATTTGCATGATCCGAGAAGGTTGACGTACCTTTGTCTGCTGCAACCACTAGATATGGATCTTCCTGGTCATAGATAATAGTATTTTGCGGTTGGATAATTTTGCCATTAACTATATTATCAGTGATATCAAGTAAACCACGGAGAAAAATCTTATAACATTCTATAACTCTTGCCATATATTCTTGACGAGTCATATTATCATCAGTGAAATTAAGGGAAAATCCACCTTTTGATCCATCGAAAGGCACAATGACCGAATTTTTAGTACTTTGTGCTTTCATTAGCCCTAATACTTCTGTTCTATAATCCTCTCCTCTATCAGACCATCTAATACCACCACGAGATACTTTGCCACCTCGTAAGTGAATAGCTTCAAAATCACTAGCATAAACAAATATTTCAGCAAAGGGTACTGGTAAAGGCAAATTAGGAACTTTTTTTGAATCAAATTTAAAAGAAAAATAATTTCTACAGACTATATTATGTTTGTTGTCTCCATTCTTCAAGTTATTTGAGTATGTATTGTTATCAGAACTAGATTGATAACAATTAGTTCTAACAATAGCTTCAATAATACCAAACATATGCCTTAGAACCTTATCCTCACTACTACTAGTGATTTTATTAAGATAGCTAAGGATACTATCTGTTATAGTTTTTGTACTCACATCTGAAGAATTTGCCGGATTAAATTTAGCGTCAAACAAATCAACTAACATTTTAGTATATAAAAAATGCTTTATTAAGATCAATTGAACATAACCCTTACCATAGATAAAGCCTGTTTGATGTAAATATCTAGTTAATGCTTTGACTAACTTAACTTGCCACCAATTAAATCCTGATAACACTATTAATTTGCTTAAAGAATCATTAGCTAGAAGTCCTAGAGATATTTTATCTAAAGCCTCTTCTACATTTACTTTAAGCAGTTCAATATTGCCTTCAATGGTTATCAATGGTTCAAGAGTAAATTCACATATCCAACTCTCTTTAATATCTCCTGCTCCTTTTATAGCAAAGCTTTGTTCATCTATGGCTTTGAATCCTAAATTTTCTATAGATGGTAGTAGGTCTGAAAGAGCTAATTTGGGTGCAGGGCTGTAAATTTTTAGCTGAAATTCTCTGTTATTTATAGCAATTAAATTAAATATAGGCTTGTGATAAACACTAGCCTCTTTTAGATACTCAATATCTATTAAAGTTGTTTGTCCATTAAATTTCTCTCTATAATCAATAGGAAAAATTGGGTCAAAAAGTTTGAAATTTACTCCTCCCTGATATTCACCAAAATTTTTACATAATTTATGATAAAAATCTTCACTCCAACGAGTGGAAAGTTTATCTAATTCTTGCTCTATCGTTTCAATTTCAAAATCAAGGCTATTTTTATTCTGTACCTCTAACGTGACAAATAAATATGAAAAATTTTCTGCCACTTCTGCCATATAATCTGATAGTATTATACCATTAAGTGTATCGGATAAATAACAATTTATTGCACTATGTACTTCTGGTGTTAAACGATCTCTTGATAAGAATATTATGATATTAATAAAAGAACCAGACCAATCTTGTTGTATAAATAATTTAAGTTTCCTACTCATCATACCTGAGAGTACATGTAAGCACATACAATATAGGTCGCCTTCATCAATCTGTATCAATGCTTCTCTAGGCAGAGTCTGGACTATACTTCTAAGCTTTTTGGTATTATATCCATCAGTCGGAAAGGCGGCTTTATCTAAAACGAATTTTAGTTTTTGTCTCAATATAGGAATATCAGTAATTGGCTGGTAATATATTGCAGAACTATATAAACCAAAAATTATGCTGCCTGAAAGATACTCTTTATCCTGATCAATCTTCTTAACTAAAATGTAATCTACTAAGTTACTTCTATGTACACTTGATAGAGTATTAATTTTACCTAAAATGACTAATTTATTGTTATATAATGGACTTGCTGAACGTTCAATAATATCAATAACTTCATTTCTAATATCTTGCCCTTGCCATATCTTCTTAACACCCTCTTCTGATGAAAAATCTTTGGAAATTAAATCAAAGTTAATCATACCTAGAAAAGTAAAATTATCATCTTTTAGCCAATTTAAGAAATCTGTAGACTCATTATAATCTAAATGGTTATCATTGTATAATTGCTGATTATTTTGAATCTCATTTGAAATCGTTGTCACTCTGTTCAATAGTTTAGACCACACATTATAAGTAGTATCTACCTGATCTAAAGTGTTATTTAAAGAGCTTTCTAAAGAGTTGATATCTTTCTGATCAAAATTTCCTAGAATAGTTATATGTACTAAAGATTCGTCGCTATCTTTCTTTATATCCAATATTTCTTGTAAGTGACCATCATTATTTCTTACGCAAGCTATAACAGGATGGAGTAAAAATTTAGCTTTCAAGTTGAGAGCTGTTAATAAACAAATAATCGAATCAACTATGAATGATTTATTATCGTTCAATAGCAAAATATTAATTGCCGGATTATTTTCAATTATCGTACTAACAATCTGCAACTTTCTTTTATTAGGCTGTTTTTCTTTAAAGAACTGAAAAGCACTATGGGCAAACTCACCAAATAATTCTTGTCTATCTCTAAACCTATAATCTACAGGAATATAAACTAAAAATTTTTGGACAAATTTACTATAAAGTAGCTCTCCACTTTTTGCCTTACTTAATGATAAAATTTCTGATTTATAATTAGGTACTTGACAAGTAAGCCTGCTTAAAGATAAAGATGTCTTTTCTGTAACATTGTTTATTGTAACCTTTTCTATTGTCATATTTGTTACCAAACTTTATGATTATTTCAAAGTAGTAAAAGATAATGTCATCCTGAATTTATTTCAGGATCTATTAAGTGTGCTAATCTAGATCCTTCGCCCCGTTCAGGATGACATCCGTTGTCCCATATCTAGGATAGCCCCTAATTCAACCGCTTTTACTATATTATAAATAAATTACTTAAGCAAGAGACTCTCATCATCATGGACACTATTTTTGCTCAAAGCTCCAAACCAGGAAAAGCTGGCGTTGCGGTCTTTCGTATTTCTGGACCTAAAAGCTTGGTTGCATTAAAACACCTGCTTAAAAATAGACTTCCTGCAAAAGTCGCTTGTGCTGAGGGATTTGAAGAAGACGCGAAACGCAGAACCGCAGCGTACTCTAGCGTACGTGAGGATTCGAGTACCGCATCGACGTATAAATCACCAGCAGAAGTAGAATTTTGTGGGAAGTCTACTGATAATGTCGAGTTTATTCCTAGAGTCATGTACTGTAAAAAGCTTATAAATCCTAAAAATCAAGAATTAATTGATGAGGCAGTGGTAGCATACTTCCAAGCTCCAGCTAGTTTTACTGGAGAAGATGTAGTAGAAATATATACACATGGCAGTATAGCAATTGCTGCCATGCTAACTGAGATATTGCTGACCATCGATGGTTTAAGAATGGCAGAGCCTGGGGAATTTACCCGTAGGGCATTTTTAAATGGCAAATTTGATTTAACTGCGGCAGAAGGCATTGCTGATTTAATTGAAGCCGAAACTGTTTGGCAACATAGGCAGGCGGTTAAGCAAGTTAGTGGAGAGCTTGAAGTACTTTATAATGGGTGGAGACAAACTTTACTGACTATTATCGGTTTACTGGAAGCTTATATTGATTTTCCCGATGAAGATATTCCACAAGAAATATTAAATAGGGTTATAACTCTTAGTGGTGAACTTAAATATGCTATAATAAAACACCTTAACGATAATAGACGGGGGGAGTTGCTTCGAAGCGGCATTAAATTGACTATTTTAGGAACTCCTAATGTTGGAAAATCTAGTTTACTTAATTTTTTGATGCAAAGAGACGTTGCCATTGTATCAAATATTGAGGGTACAACTCGTGACATAATTGAGGGACATCTAGATATTGGGGGATATCCAATTATATTACAAGACACAGCTGGTATAAGGGATAGTAATGATTTAATAGAATTGGAAGGCATCAAACGGGCAATTGAATCAGCCAAAATGGCTGATATCAAAATAGTCATGCTTGATGCTGTAAAATTAAGTAAATCACCCTCATATTTTGAGGAAATGACTAGTATTGTCGATTTAATAGACCACAACACCATAATATTGATCAATAAAATTGATCTTTTAGATAAGATGTACCAAATAGATACATACATTAATAGATTGTTTCCATTTAAAAAAAATTATTTAAAGATTTCTATAAAAGATAATATTGGGATGGATAATCTGTTAAAGGAAATCGAAAATATTGCCCATAATATAGCTGGTTTAACCGAGACCCCGCATATTACTAGACAACGTCAACGAGCATTTATAGAGAAAGCGTTGGAATATTTAGAAAAATTCAATAATGATAATTTTAATAGTGAAAATGACTTAGTGCTAGCCACAGAAGATGTTAGAATGGCTATTAGAAGTTTGAGTAATGTTACTGGTAAGATTAGTGTTGAAGAAGTGTTAGGGGAAATATTTAGTAATTTTTGTATAGGTAAATAATCGATGATTCAAAAAAAACAACAAGAAGTATTAGAGCTACTAGATAAATGGCAAAAATATCTGAAATTACAAAGAAATTATTCGGAACATACGATAATTTCTTATAAGAATGATTTAGAAAATTTCCTGAATTTTCTAAATCATTATAATTCGGAAATCATAACCATTAATTCTCTAAGGCAAGTTGATATAAGACTAGTACGGAGCTGGCTTGCTAAAAGGCAGCAAGATAATTACCTAACAGCTTCTAACTCTAGAGGCTTGTCTGCTGTCAAGAATTTTTATAAATATCTAGAGAAGACCACTAATATTACTTACCATGCAATTTTTTCCATCAAAAATCCTAAGAAAGCTAAAATATTACCTAAATCCTTATCGCAGGATGATGCTCAATTATCCATTGAACATATTGATAATTTTACCGATTTAGAATGGGTGGAATTGAGGAATAAAGCCCTATTGGTGCTTATTTATGCTGCTGGGCTTAGAATATCTGAGGCATTATCGATGACTAAATCTCATCTACAAGACTTAGATTTTATAAAAATAACAGGAAAGGGCAAGAAGGAGCGACTAATACCATGGACGCCAATAGCTAGAGATTTTATAGAACAATATTTAAACAAATTGCCTTATAATATAGATGAAAAAGATCCAATATTTCGAGGCAAATTGGGTAAAAAGCTACAAGCTCCAGTATTTAATCGTGAATTGATACGATTACGTCGCTTCTATGGATTACCAGAGCATTTGTCAGCTCATTCTTTTAGACATAGTTTTGCGACGCACTTGCTTGAAAATGGAGCGGAATTAAGGTCTATTCAGGAATTACTTGGGCATAAAAGTCTATCAACTACCCAACGTTATACTAAGGTTAGTCTAAAACATTTGGAGAATATTTATAATAATGCCCACCCAATATCAAAATCTAATAGCAAAATATTATAATCTTCTTGCCATGATTTTTAGTTATACGTTATATTATCCCATATTTGAATATCGAGAATCCTGTATGTCTAGAATTATTTTACTAGAAGGGTATAAACCTTCTAATGATGAAGAATATATGAACCCTAAACAGTTAGAATATTTTAGGCAAAAACTTCTTGAGTGGAAACGTTCTTTGCTAGAGGAATCACGAGAGACCTTAAACCATCTTAAGGAGGAAAATTGGAATGAACCAGATTTTAATGATCGTGCATCAATTGAAACGGATACAGCACTCGAGTTACGAACAAGAGACAGGTATCGTAAGCTTATTGATAAAATAGAAGAGGCTTTGGTAAGGATAGAAAAAAATGAATATGGTTATTGCGAAGAAACTGGAGAGCCAATTGGTTTAAAACGTCTAGAAGCAAGACCAGTTGCAACTTTGTGTATTGAATCGCAAGAGCGACATGAAAGCTATGAAAAGCAGCATATAGATTTATAGTGATAGTCTTTTTATAATTTCATCTTTGCTGAGCAAAGGTAATATGACTGACATTTCAGGTCCAGATGCCATTCCCGTTATAGCAAGTCTTAAAGGCAGGAATACTTCCTTGCCTTTTTTATCAGTTATTACTTCCATAATCCTTTTAGTCCATATGCTCCAACTATCGATAGTTATCGGCTTTTCTATTAGCAAAATAGCTGCTTGTTTTAAAAATTCTTTATCTAATCCTTCAACTTTAGATGGAGAATAACAAATATTCCACCAATCGTTTATTTCATATAATTTTTGTAAATTACCTCTAACTGCTAGCCAAAATTGCTCATTTACTTGTTCAGCCTTAATCTCTTTTAAGCGATCTTTTATTTCATTAAAGCTAAGGTTGATTAGCAATTTATGATTTAAACGCTCCAATTCTTCTGACAAATAGGTTGTTGGACTTTTAGAAAAATTATTAATGTCAAACTCTTTTATTAACTCATCTAAATTCTTAAACGGTATAATAGCCGATGACGAGCCAAGCAAACTAAAGAAACTATTAATTGCCATCGGTTCTAATCCAATTTCATCCCTTAGAGAAGCGATCTCAAACCCCCCTATTCTTTTAGATATTTTTTCATCTCGGCTAATAACTAGACTAAGATGAGCAAAATTCGGCACCTCTGCCTCTAGAGTTTTAAACATTTGCACCTGAATTGCAGTATTAGTTACATGATCCTCGCCTCGAATAATATGGGTAATTGCATAATCAATATCATCAATAACCGAGCAAAGCATATAAGTCATACTATTATCTTCTCTAATAACTATCGGATCGCCAAGATTTTTACCTTCATATTTAACTTCCCCCTTAATCATATCTTGCCAAATAATTGGAGTATGCGATACCAAAAATCGATAATGCGGTTTTCTTCCTTGACTAATATAATCATTTATTTGTTGTTCAGTAAGATTCAAAGCTGCACGATCATAGATCGGAGGTAGTCCTCTTGATAATTGTAATTTACGCTTTAATTCAAGCTCTTCTTGGGTCTCAAAACAAGGATATAATTTATTTTTTTGTAATAATAATGCTTTTACCGTCTCATACCTATCAAGTCTATTAGATTGACAAAAAGTTTGATCCCAGTTAAGTCCTAAAAATTTAAAATCCTCTTCAATGGCATTTTTATATTGTTGCTTGCTACGTTCAAGATCGGTATCATCAAATCTTAAAATGAATATGCCATTATGCTTTCTAGCATACAACCAATTTATAAGAGCTGTTCTACTATTACCTATATGCAACATGCCAGTTGGTGATGGTGCGAATCTTGTGATAACTTTTCTCATAATTTCTTAACCGCTTATTTGGCTTTTTTCTTTCTTGTCGTTTTTTTTGCAGCAACAGTCCTTGTCCTAATATTCTTTTTAGGAATTTTTTTTACCACTCCCTCCGATTTGTCAGTATCTTTCTCCGGTTTATTCTTCAACCTATTATTACTAGCCTCAATTATTTCCATAGCTATTTCTGTTGTAATGGTAAAAGGATCGTATCTTTTAGGTATTGAAATAAACCTATCAAGATATTTAAGATACGGACCATACCTACCTATACCCAGTATAATCTCTTGATGAGATTCAGGGTGCAGGCATAATTTAACCGGTAACTCAAGAAGCCTTAGAGCCAAACTAATAGTCACGTCACTTTGTGCTACCGACGGTGGTAACGACGCACGCTTTGGTTTTTCACCCTTGGCAACTTGTTTGCTAGTCTGTACATAAAAACCATATGGACCTTTTTTTAACAAAACATCATGACCCTCTTTATCTACTCCTAATAATTTGTTCTCTTCAACCATGTCAACAATATCACTATTTTTCGAAGTAATTTGTTTTTTGAAAGTACATTCAGGATAGTTACTACAAGCTAAAAATGCTCCAAACTTACCAAGTTTTAGACCTAATTGACCTGTAGAACATGATGGGCAATTTCTTGAATTAGTACTTTCTGATTTTTCTCCAAATAGGTGATAATCTAATGCTTGTTCAACATAAAGAATTATATCAGATATTTTCTTATCACTAACTATTTCTACGTTATTATTAAACCCATCCCAGAATTTTTTTAGTAAAAATTTCCACTCTATTTTACCTTCTGCCACCTCATCTAAATCATTTTCAAGATCAGCTGTAAAATCATATTCAACATATTTCTTAAAAAAACCTGTCAGAAATGTTGTCACTAAACGTCCTAATTCCTCTGGAAAGAAACGTTTTTTCTCAACAACCACATAATTCCTATCTTGCAATACTGATATAATCGAAGCATAAGTAGACGGACGACCAATTCCAAGTTCCTCAAGCTTCTTCACTAAACTAGCTTCAGAATATCTTGGCGGTGGTTCGGTGAAATGTTGAGCTGGATCCACTGAAATTGTAGTTAATTTTTCCCCTTCTTTTAGCAAGGGTAGAAGCCTATTTTCTTCTTCCTTCTCATCATCTAGACCTTCACGATAAATTTTGTAAAAACCATCAAAGGCAATAATTGAACCAGTTGCCCTGGCTGTGAATTCTTTATCTTCTGTATCAAGCTGAGCTACTACTAAATCAATAATAACATTTTCCATTTGGCAGGCTACCGTCCTTTTCCAAATCAAGTCATAAAGCCTATAATAATCTTTATCTAGTTTATCTTTTAATTTTTCTGGTAGTATAGTAACATTAGTTGGTCTAATAGCTTCGTGAGCTTCTTGAGCATTTTTGGCTCTAGATTTATAAACTCGCTGGCTAGCTGGTAGATATTTATCACCAAAATTCTTATCTATCAACTGACGTATTTGTTCAACAGCTTCACTAGCGAGTGTAGTACCATCCGTTCTCATATAGGTAATCAAACCTATTGTTTCATTACCTATATCCATGCCTTCGTAAAGTTTCTGAGCAATTTGCATAGTTTTTTTAGCAGTAAATCCTAATTTCCGAGCTGCTTCTTGCTGTAACGAAGAAGTAATAAAAGGCGGTTGTGGTTGACGTTTTTGCTGTTTTTTCTCTAGAACCGCAACATGAAAATTCTTTGATTTTATTTCTTTGACTAGATCATTAGCTGAGGATTCATTAATAATTGAGAATTTCTCTAATTTTTTACCATTGACATGAGTTAATCTCGCTAAAAACGGTTCCTTATTACTATTAAGAACATTAAGACTAATATCCCAATATTCTTGCGATTTAAAACGTTCAATTTCATCTTCTCGTTCACAAATAAGCCTAAGGGCTACAGACTGCACTCTACCTGCTGATCTACATCCCGGCAATTTACGCCATAATATCGGTGATAAAGTAAATCCTACCAAATAATCTAACGCCCTTCTTGCTTGTTGAGCATTAACCAAATCAATATCAATATTTCTTGGGTTCTCCATTGCGTGCAAAATAGCTTTCTTGGTAATTTCATCAAATGCTACTCTCTTAAAGAAATTATTAGATTTAATCGAGTTTTTCTCTTTTATTATTTCTGCAACATGCCAGGCAATTGATTCCCCCTCTCGGTCTCGATCGGTTGCTAGATAAACCATTTCAGCTTTGGCAGCATCTTTAATTATTGCTTCAACATATTTTTCTGCTTTGTCTGATATAACATATTTCATGGCAAAATTTTCATTTGGCAGAACTGAACCATTTTTAGATGGTAAATCTCTAATATGTCCAAACGAAGCAATAACCTTAAAGTTACCATCTAAATATTTATTTATCGTTTTCGCCTTTGCTGGCGATTCTACTATTACTAATTTCATATTATGTATAAATTAAAGATATCTTGTTGCCAGGATATCTAGTTATTTTTCCAGCCAATTCTAGCTCCAATATTATCATATATATAGCCGGCAAAGATAGCTGTGTTTGATACAAACAATCAAAATCTATAGGAGTTGAAGATAAAAGCTCCTTAACCTTCCTACGCATATCGTTGGTAATTAGGTTAGCATATTTTATATCTAATGCTTTAAACTGATTATTTTCGGTTGAATCATTTGCTACATCCTTAGATTTACTGACAATTTTGGTAAAATGTGGTAAGTTAGTTACTATATCCTCAGTAGATTCCACCATATGAGCTCCTTCCTTGATAAGTTTATTAGTACCCTGACACCTAGGATCCAACGGAAATCCTGGCACGGCAAATACTTCTCTATTCTGTTCTAAAGCAAACCGTGCTGTTATTAACGATCCAGATTTTAGGCTTGCCTCAATTACTACTGTTCCAAGAGATATACCAGAAATTAATCGATTACGCTGTGGAAAATGTTGCCCAAGCGGTTTTGAACCTACTGGTAATTCAGCAATTATCAAACCATCATGCTGGATTTGCTCAAATAATTTAACATTCTCTGGGGGATAAACATAATCAATTCCTCCAGCTATAACTCCTATTGTTTTAGAAACATTTACTTGATGCACTGCTGTATCAACACCTCTGGCAAGTCCAGAAACCACTATATAATCGCTATCTGTCAATTCCTTAGCAATCTTAGCGGCAAAGGCACGACCATTTACTGAAGCATTTCTTGCTCCAACAATTGCTAAACATCTTTCATGTGATAATAACCCAATATTGCCCTTATAACTTAGTATTGGCGGACAATCAAAAATCTCTAACAATAACCTTGAATATTCTGGAGATTTATAGGTAATAATCTGAGCATTATTCTTTTGTAATAGCTCAAGCTCTTTACTTGCATCACTCTGAGAAAACACCCTTACTGGCTTAGAACGACCGCCTCGCAAAGAAAATTCTTGTATGTTGTCAATTGCAGCACTACTACTACCAAATAGCTTTATTAAGCTCCAAAAAGTTCTTGAACCAACATTTTCACTCCTAATCAGTCTTAGAATATCAATAGTTTCTTTTGTATAAGATACTGGGTTGGTATCCAAAAATAGCTCCTTAAGCATCAAACCTCTTTGGCTGGCTTTATATAGCTAACTCGATTAATATTTATCCATAGTAAACTGGCACCATTGTGAGGAGTGTGTAAGCACGACGAAACAACTATAAGTTGTCATTCCCGCGTAAGCGGGAATCTAAGATCCCTGCGTTCGCAGGGATGACACAAAACAGGATTGCTTCATCGCAGCGATGCTACTCCCACAGCTGTCGAAAGTTAGAAGAGGAAGCGGTTTTAGATAGTACACTTTAAAAGTTGTATGTGGTCAACGTCATTGCGAGAAGGCCGTAGGCCGACGAAGCAATCCATTTTTGTGTCATCCCTGCGAAAGCAGGGATATTAGATTCCCGCCTACGCGGGAATGACAACTTACGATTACTTCGTCGGCTCACGCCTCCTCGCAATGACGGTTATTCACCTAAGTAAAACCGATTTTCTACTATTAATTGCGACTTTTAAGTCGTCCTGGTTAGCTACAACAAGCTTCTAAACATTATTCAATAGCTGCCCACCATACTATAATTTTTCTGCATTAGAAGCTAAGTAATGTGCCACTCCTTTATGTGAGGGAGTAATACCTTCATCACCTTTATGCCAGCCAGCTGGACATACTTCACCATGCTTTGTATTATAGTCTAGAGCATCTATCACTCTTATTACTTCATCAATATTTCTACCAATTGGTAAATCGTTAACTAGCAAATGTCGCACTATAAATGCTTCATCAATAACAAAAGTACCACGCAGTGATATTCCATCATCATGCAGTACATTATAACTATATGAGGCACTCTTTTTAAGATCTGATACCATAGGAATCTGGATATTACCAACACCACCTTTATTGTAAGGGGTATGTTTCCAAGCCAAATGAGAAAAATGTGAGTCAACGCTTATTGCTACTAATTTTGTATTTCTCTCAGTAAATTCTCCTAGCCTATTATTAAAAGCTATAATTTCTGACGGACAAACAAAAGTAAAATCAAGCGGATAAAAAAACAAGACCACTTTATGATCCTTAGCATAATTTTTAAGATTAAATTCAGATTCTATACTATTATCAGGCATAATAGCTTTAGCTGTAAAATCCGGAGCAGCTTTTCCAACGAACACTTGCATTAAATTTCTCCAATTAAGATGATTAAACAAAATAATTTATCATGATACACAGGATTATAATCTATTACAATAGTAAATCTTAAATAAGTCAATTAATAATTTAAAAATTACTAGAAATTTAAATTATTAGACCTTTTGCTTGTGATTTCCATAATTTTTTATACAACTTACTGTTTTTTAATAATTCCTCATGTGTTCCATTTTCAACTATACTACCTTCATCAAAAACCAAAATTCTGTCCATATTTAACAAAGTTGATAATCTATGAGCTATAACTAATACAGTTTTATTTTGCATCAAGTAAGATAGAGAATCTTGTATTAAGTTCTCAGTCTCACTATCTAAACTGCTTGTTGCTTCATCAAGGATTAATATTGGAGCATTCTTTAATATTGCCCGAGCTATTACTATCCTCTGCCTCTGACCACCTGACAAGTTATTACCCCTTTCACCGCATAAGCTCTGGTATCCTTCTGGCATAGTGGCAATAACTTGATGTATATGAGCTGCTTTTGCGGCCTCTATTACCTCTTCTAAGCTAGCATCTTTTTTTCCATATCTAATATTATCCATAATTGTCCTATGGAATAGGATTGGTTCTTGCGGTATTATGCTAATATTTTCTCGCAAAGAGTCTTGTGTTACATATCTAATATTTTGTCTATCAATTAGAATTTCTCCTTGGTCTATATCGTGCAACCGTGTAATAAGATTGACAAAAGTTGTTTTTCCTGAACCAGAAAATCCTACTAACCCGACCTTTTGTTGACTCAAAATTGTAATGGATTTATTCTCAAATAAATTATTATTATGATAATATTTAAAACTAACATTTTTAAATGCTATCTCACCTTTTGTAACCTTTAAAAGATGGGCATTGTCAATATCTTTTATAATATGAGGCTTCATCAATGATAGAGTTTGATTAAAAGAACCAAACTCTTCAAACATATCCCCTATTTCTTGCGTTAAATCCCAAATTTCATTAGTAACAGTATCACACAGAGTAAGTATCAATACGCAATCTCCTATAGTTATTTGCATTTGACTACGGAGTATCGCCAAATAATAAATCATGATAAAAATCATTACAGCACAAATTACTCCTAGTACAGAACGTAGCTTAAACATGAAAAACTGCATAATTTGTTCGTTTACTATAGCATTATCTATTCTTACTTCTAGATTCTGACGTTCAAATTTATGAGAAGTAAACATACGTACTGCACTAATATTGGCTATTAAGTCAACAATCTTACCGGCAACTATTGATTTACTGCGTGCATAATTTACTGAATATTTGTTTATTGTACTTGAACAAATAATACTAGTCCCTATAAAAACACAAATAAATATCAGGAATATAGTGGAAAATATTTGATGTACGGAGTACATGGCTACTAAAGAGAAAATAATTATAGCTAGTTTATATATAATTTTCTCACCAAATAACGATAGAACCATTTCGAAAGATCTAGAAGCCTCAGTAATACGATTGGTAATATGACCGGCAAGGCTTTCTTGAAAGAATTTATGGTTATGATACTGAGTATAATTATACATCTCATCTAGTATCTGTCCTTTGATATAGGGCATTGTTTTTAGATAAACATAATCATAAACCCGCCACATAACATTTATACCCATCCACCAAACTGCATATATTATTGCCCAAAACATCATAGAGGAAGGTAGCTCTTTAACCTTTTCATCAGAGAAAGACTCTAACAAATTTATAATTTTTTGGAGCAACACACTATCAATAGCAGGTATCGTTCCCAACATTATGCATAACAAACCCAGAATAATTAGTTTAATTTTCCTTTTCTTTAAAAAATAGAAAAATAACCTTATTGCCGAATTTGAAAAATTAAAACTTCCTAGCACAGGATACACCTCATTACAAAAGACTAAATAACTTAAATTAACAACAAACAGGTCTTGCCACCTTATTACGAAACTGTTATAAAACAGTACAGAATATCTGAAGTTATCTAGAATGAAAGAAAAAAACATACCTATTTTAAACGTCCAAACTAAGAAAGATACCAATTCATTAGATACTGATAATAATCCTTTTTTTAATGTTAGATATATTTGCCAATCAACGACTCTAATTACTGAATCTATCCAAAAAGGCTTTGATGTTGTACAGTTATCCAATGGAGATATTACAGTTACAGAAATTAAAACAGTAAATATTCATTATAATTGGGATCCTGTTAAACAAAAATTTATTAAAGTAAACCAAAATTAGAATTATATACTATATTATTAATTTTTTTGCTAAATATACTTAGTGTATTTATAATATAGTGTATACTTAAGTGACTCGAGTGTATAATTAACTTAATTTATGGGAATAAATATGATATTTAAAAATATAATAACCATCATTGCTGTTGGTCTATATTTTAGCCTACCAGTGTGTTTTGCAGCTACCCCGGATAATACGGTGACACCAATAGAGGCAGCTACTTCTATTGAAACACTAAATGCTTGGGCAAGACCTTCGACGTCAACTATTGTTGGCAAACGTAATAATTCGGCAATATATCTTGAGATTGTTAATAATTCTGATACAGATTATAATTTAGTAAATGTTTCTTCCGATGTCGCTAACAAGGTTGAATTACATAAAAGTTTTGTTGACGAAAAAGGTGTTAGCAAAATGGTAAAACTTGATAAGCTAGTTATTCCAACTAAAACTAGTGCTGTTTTACAACCAGGCGGTATGCATATTATGCTTTTGGATTTAAAGACCATACTAAAAGTTGGTGATAAATTTGATTTATTCTTATATTTCGATAACAACATTCAGAAAGTTGTGCAAGTAGAAGTAAAGACAAAATAATTATTTTGCATTTTATCCATTATCCACTACTTCAAAAGTTATTTAGACAACTTTTGAAGTAGTGATAAGTTAATAGTCGATTCTAAGAAAATACAGCCCGCATGCTGGAGCCTTTGCCCCTGCTGCTTCTCTTTTCTTAGCATCCAGAACTTTTTGGATATCATCTTCCTGCCATATATTGCGTCCAACTAATACTAAACTACCAACAATATTTCGAACCATATTATGTAAAAAAGAGCGAGCAGAAAAATATATTTTTATTTCTTCGTTTTTTTGGGTAATAATTAATTCAGATAAGGTTTTTATAGGTGACTTTGCTTGGCAGAACTTACCTCTAAAGGAGCTAAAGTCATGATGTCCTATAAGGTAGGAAGCCCCGCGTCTCATTGCTTCAACATCAAGAGGGTATTTTATCCACCAAGCACGATTTAAATCTATTATAACTTGGCTAGGTCTATTGATAATTTTATAGACATAATGACGTTCTAAAGCAGAAAATCTTGCATGAAAATCTCTGTCTACTAGAACACAATCAACTACCGCTATATTATAAGAGCTTGTCCGCAAACTAAGTAATAGAAGAAAATAACCTGCGAAGAAGTAATCGACTCATAGCCAAAAAAATTATGTTTTCACTAGAATCAGTAAGAAAATCATATTCCTTGGAA
>JAHFPS010000037.1 GCA_023269695.1 Rickettsia sp. | reverse complement strand
GTTATCTTCACACATATCTTCATTAATCCGAGGAGTACAGTGATTCTTTTCACTATTAGTGATTTTTTTGTAAAATTTATTATAGTAGTGTTGAACTGGAGACAGTGGCTGAAATTATTATTAAGTAAGTGCCTAATTTAGCTATTAAAATCAAGGAAATATTGAAAGAATGGGATGTATTCTCTGTATTTACCAACATATTCCCCTGAGCTCAATTTTTACTTTTATCCACATCTTTTTGAAAAAGTTATATATATAAGGTTTTAATAGCAAAAATGTATTTTCCAAAGACTAATAAGTATGTGGTTTTAAAGATGTGGGTAAAAGTAAGAGCTCAATTCAATTGAGCGTTGCTGGACTGACTTTAAAAATTACTCAAGAAAAATTATTAAAAATTTTGATGACATAAGAGATGCTATTACAGAAGCTTTATCTAAAACTTTCCCAGGTTATTTATAAAATCTTAAGCTTAGTTATGCTGCTACAAAGAAAAAAGTAGCGAGAAAAAGCAATTTGAAAAAGCCAAAACATATTATCTCAACGCATTCAGCCTAAGTCAGGATAATACTTTTAAGGCTGCGGCTTTAGAGAAAATTAAGATTATGATTAATGCTACTGCTCAGGGGCAAGATTTTATCGCCAGAGTACAGCAGGAGCCTAATTTTTGCAATTATGACCTGGTAGATGAAGCATTTACCGAAAATTTACTTGGCAACGTAGTTTTAAAATGTGATTTGTACTGATTATGATTTATTTATTAGAATATTTATCATCAAGTCCGACAGCTTCTAGTTTTGCTAGAATATAATTTTTAAAATAAGTTGACTGTTTAACTTCTTCAGCACTCTTAGTAAATGCAACATAGTATTCATCCCCACCTTTAACATTTATTACTTTAGCAGAATAGGATTTGTTATGAATAATTTTTAACCACACAAAATGTTCTTGAGGAAATTGATAATGTAAAACTATCCAAATATCTCGTTCTTGGTGATTTTGGATATAATCAATTTTATCTTTTCTAACCCAATAATCATCTCCTTGCATTTTCTCAGTACCACTTACTTCTAAGGCAATAATTTCAATAGTTGAATTGTGTAACCGGATACTTAAATCAGGAGTCCCTTTTTCTTTTGAATGTATGTTTTCTAAATAATCATTACTGTCAGCCCCTAATCCAACTAGTACAATATCAACTTGCGAAATATATGTAGAAAACCACTTTATAACACGACTAATCCTTATTTTTTCGCGTTTCCAAGAGTCTACTCCGTATATTTTCTTCCAAAAGTTCTGTTCAAGTGTTTTCAACTCATCACAACTAATACTAGAACCTACAGCAAGACCCATTCCAATCCATGTGCGTTCTCGAATTGAGGTGCAGAATTGTCCATCAAGATATACATAAACACGGTCTTGGTTTTTACCTTGCTTTTGCAATATTTTAGTAATAACTGGCATATTAAGCTACATGTGACACTGATACAATTTTGTCTAATGAACGAGGCTTTTTTATTATTTCTTCGTATTTACCATATTCATTGCCCCACCCATCAAACCCTGGACGCACTTGTCGTGCAAATACATCCAACCGTGGACCATCAAAATACTTACAAATCTCAGCATAAAAACTCGCTGGTTTCACACTATGTGCTGTGGCAGTTTCAGTAAACATAGTCTGAAGTTTACCTAAGGATTCTCGCTTGAACTTAGCAGAGCCTTTATATGCAAATAACGCTTGCTCTGTAGTAATTTGATATGGACCAAAAGGACATGGTCCGGTTTTTTTATTCCATGTTATCATCGTGTAAAAGTTAAATCCCCAACCATTAAGCAAATCAAATGCCATTTTTAGAATTGGTTCTTTAGTTTTTTTATCTTTACTATTGGTTACCCATAACCAAAGAAAACAATTATCTTCAGCCCATTGGTTAACGGGTAGCTTTAATAGTTCTTCTTTCGACATTGTAGGATAATCTAATGTAACATTTTGATTCGGTCTTACTGATCGTTTACCAGTTTTACCTTGATTCCAGGGCGGATCTATTACTAGACATTTATATTTAGTCATAACTGTATACCATTTCGTTGTTATATTACCCTTTAATCAACATATCAAGTGATAAAATTCTGCGAATAACTTTTAAAGATTGGAGTTTTGTTCTTATTGTGACAAACTTTTCAAAATTATCAAGGCAGAACTATTATGAGAGTTAAGTTTTTTAAAATACAACAAGATCATAAAGTATCAAGTATATCAGCAAAAAAGAAGAATAAACATGATAGCAGGACTCTGTGAGAATCAAATTATTTCTCCTGTGTTGCTATCAGTGGTAATAAGCTGCAATTTACTTCTTGAAATATAGCTGCTGCAACTGCTGTGTCCTTTAATTCTTTGTACTTCTGATTTGCTACAATGATACATTTCCATTACTTTTATTTTTGGGGTAATAGCAATGACAAGAACCGAATCTTTGAGCGCATGCAAACTAGGTTTACCTAGTTTGCCCAAGTGCGCCTATCGGAATTCCAGCTGTAAATGCTATAACCTCATTCGTAAACTCTAAGTTTATTTTGTTTGGCAAATCTCATATAGACAGCAAAAACTCCATAGTGGCTTTAGATAAAACAATGAAAGGATATCTATGATACAATCTCAGAGATGCTAAATAATGGGTCTTTTACATTGATTGTGTAATTTTTGGAGTGCCATTTGTTAATTAAAACGGAGAGTAATAATTATTAATACACCAGTTCTAAAATTGGTAAGTTTACTAGCAAATTATTAATTTTTTTGAATTATACTACTCATATACAAGATACAAGGGCCATAGAATAAATTAAGCTAATTTATTAACTATAGATTGAAGACATAACTACATTTGTTTTTTTGCTATTAATGTTATTTTTTCTTGCATTTTACGGAAGCTCTATATTAAAGTAGA
This sequence comes from Rickettsia sp., assembly GCA_023269695.1. Lineage (GTDB taxonomy): Bacteria > Pseudomonadota > Alphaproteobacteria > Rickettsiales > Rickettsiaceae > Tisiphia. The sequence continues at coordinate 9,287 of JAHFPS010000037.1, read as the reverse complement.
AGTATGAGACGGAATTGTTAAAAAAGTATTTTTAACCCAAAAATATTTATTGCTTTACCTTAAAAATTATTTTAGCATAAGTTATGAACGCCAATTTAGGATAAGAAAATTGCAGGATCATCTTATATGTGATTTAATAATAAGGTTTATGAGTTTTACACATAAACTAAATACTGAAATTTTTTAATACATTACTTTATTTTGAGTAAAAATTATTAATGAATAGCTTTTATGACTCATAAGTATCATCTTTATTACTCTTCCTTACCCTAAATTCGCATTATAACTGTTATAGTTAAGGTTATATTATATGACAAAAAAAAGACTTCCATCAAGTCCAATCGGAGCAAGTCCTGAGGCAAAAAAGCAAGATAGTAGAACTAGCCCCCCTTCTCAAAGGGTTCAGGAGCAAGTTAATAAAAATAACACAAATAAGCTCACAATTGACCCCAAGTGTTGGTATACTGATGATAATATCAACACTTATGTTACTAATGTTATCAAACATAGATTAGGTGGATTTGAAGATGATGTAAGTGGTGCTAAGTGTTCATTTCTTCTTAAAAACCAATTGGGTAAAAATAATGATCTTTATTATATTTTATATTCGGGTGCTGTAGATAGTGCTGAAAAGGGTATACCGTTAGATTTTTTTCTGGATAAATCAAAACAATCTGAACCTGATTATGGAAAACGAGATGATAGGAGAGATGTTTTTGATGAATTAAACCCATTGATGCAAGGACAAGATAGGTGTAAAGCAAAAATATTATTGCCTTATAATATAACACAAACACACTGGCTCACCGGTGAGATTATTATAGAGAAAAAATCAAGTACAATTTCTGTAACAATATTTGCACATGATCCATACGGTCGTGGAGAAGTATCACAGGAGAATTTTCAAGTTCTAGAGACGGCTTTGAAGAAACGTATACAAGAAGTAATAGGTGACAGTGACATGCTACCTGTCAATATCATGAAAGAACAGAGTCCTTATGTTAATGCACGACAACAGGATAGTAACTCTTGTGGTGTAATCGTTGCTGATGAGATAGTAAAAAGAATGCAAGATGAAGAATTACCATCATCTCCTTATCCACCAGATGCTGCGGAACTGCGACGATTACAACTTGATTTTTTAAGAGAGAAACTTGGAGAAGCTGATAAAGCTTATCAAAACTTTGTAACAGAAGTCACTAAAACTGCCACATCTGCTTCTAAACAGCATAGTGCAACGAAATCATCTTATGGTTCTGATAAAAATGAAGGATCGGAGCTAAAATGTCATGTTGATGGTCTATTAAGTAAATTATTTGGAATAGAGATTAGTGATAATAAGTATGCAAATATTACGATTAATGATAAGGAGGGTAGTTCCCAAATAACAGTATGTCGTCCTCAAATTATTGGTGAGTCAGTTGAACAAATGCATAATGTTACATCATACATGTTTATTAGGAAAGCTCTTAAGAGCCAAATAAAAGATGTATTAGATGGCAAGGCTTATATACTAAATAATTTCATAGATTATATACTGGCTATATCAAAGCAAATACAAGGTATATGTTTAACACAGGATAAGTATAATGATGTAAAGAAGAAGATATTATTATTAAAGGATGACGAAGAGTTTTTTGATTTAAGTATCATTGCAGAAAAAGATAATTCAGATATAATACGATATTTGATTACTAATAAAAGCATCATTGATAAGCTACATAACCGTAGTATAGATGACATGACAGAGTCAAGTTTACTGCACTATGATGAAACTAAAGCAAAAGAAAATTATGTAACTCAACTTCAAAGATATATTAAATATGTGTTCAATAACCTAAAGCAAATGATGTTTGATAGTCTGGATACTTGTGAACTCACCGCAAAATTTGTAGCATCAATCTTTGATCCAGAAGGATATCTCGTTGAGAAAAATAATGTTCTATTTAAGAAAATTCTTTTATACAGATGTGTATGGCAAGCAAGAGATGCCTATGATCAATCTGTAAAAACACTACCTAATAAGGATACTTTCCAAGACATTTCTAATACAGAACGTGAAAAAATAATAGGCGAGACTAAAGGTCCATACATTAGGATAATTGATGATAAGAAAGCAATAGTGGAACGGTCAGTACAAGCACTAGATATCATAGAGCAATTAATTAATCATAACTTGTATCAGAATAATAATGATAAAACTAATAACTTACTATCAGAGTATAATGATAATTATAATCGTGACATTAGAGAATTAATATATGAATATGATAAAAGTGAATCTGATGATGAAAGTGAACCAGATTTTACATTAAAAGATTATAATAAAAATTTATCACAAGATAATTTATATAAAATATTTCACTATCATGCAGCAAAAGCTTTATATTTTATATGTGATTTCCAATCATTAGGAGGTAAGCGTATATTAGTATCTGTACAAGAAGAAGGAGAGGAAACAGAAGTTGTTAAGGTCCATCCTTCCGCTACAGGGAAAGGAATAGAGCAATACTATATTATAGAAAAACCTGATATTCAACCGGAGAAATTAATAACACAAGTTATTGCTTATATTTCCATACTGTTATCTCCTTTTGCATCATTACGTTCTCATGCTTCACTTACAAATGATGAGGAACAATTATCGCCAATACAAAAAATATTTAGTGCATTTTGTGAATTATTAAAAGAAGACTATAACTTACCAAATATATTAGGACAACAATGGTCTAGCACAATACAAGAACAATTTGATGCAAAAATCATAAATAGCTTAAATGAAGCAGATTTATTAGGTAATAATGATGTACAGTATGATTTGGATTTTTGATATCAAAACTAACAATAGTCAATTAATTATTCACAGTAAAAGAGAGGTGTTATGCCGTATAATACAGCAGTCGTAGAGGGTCTTATTAGCTTTATATCTAAAGCATTAAATAAGAATGAACAGAAAAGTATTACCGATTGGATAAACAAGAATATATTAATTACATCATCAAGATTAGATCTTAAGCAAGCTTTTGTTAAGGCTCAGAAGATAATATTTGCTGAATACATTACTAAAGGCAATATAGCTAATATTAAATCATTACTGGATGCAATTAATGCTTGTGAAAATGAGAAATTAAAAAAATTGTTATGCGAAATACTATCAGATGTTTATCTTGATCAGAAAGAATTTGTATCTGCAGATATAAAGTTACATCAAGAATTAATTGATATATTAAATAATCAATATGAAAATATAGAAAACGATGAGTTAAAAGAAAGTATATCGGGCAAAATACAAGAAGTAAGGCAAATTATGGGTGAGTCTATAGGTGGAATTGAAGGGCCGAATACTCAAGCACAAGAAATTTGTCAAATAGGAGATCCACATGTCATAAAAAAACAAAAGTGGTATATTCACAACTTTATAGAAAAGTTATTTAAAATAAACATGAGCCAAGATGTATTGGTAGATATTGTAATTAATGATGATCCTACTAATTCATACAACAATCAAACTACAATAGTGGGGCGTCCAAAAGTATTAGGAAGTTCAACAAAGCAAATGCGTCATGTGACTCCATATTCTTTTATAGCAGCAGCTATTAAAACAAAAATTGATATATCAGAAGTGTATGATGGTTATAAATCATATGTAACCAATTTAGTAAAAGCTACTAAACCGCTACTCAAAAATAAAAAAGGTATCTGCTTAACAAATGATCAATATTCTAAACTAAGTTCTAATATTACATTACAAGATGAGGAATCTGAAAGATTTAAATTATCTACCACCAGTAATGAATATCACTTAATATACAATAATGCACTTATAGAACAATTCAAGAAATGTGGTAATTTTTCGGAAGCGCAAAAAGATAAAGCTGAAGCAGATTTCAGTACTAAATTTGAAAAATATGTTACTTATGGTATCAAATATCTTACTGAAGGAATATTAGATTCACAAGATATTAACACCATGACCATAGTTTGTGAAGGAATTGCAAGGATAATATTAACTTTATTTAATCAGGAGAAATATGCTGCTTTTCCTGAAGAAGGAAATTCCTTGAAAGAGGAAATTCGTGTATATGACACTCCAGAGGATGCAAAACAAGCTACAAAATTAAAGTTAGAACAACAGAAATATGAGGTAATATCTCATAATGAGATAACTCAGGAAAATATATTACAATATGACTCACGTATTAGAATTGTAGATAATGAAGGTTTAATAGTAAGAAAGGTAGTAGAAGTATTAAAGATTATAAACTCACTAATGCATCATAAATTATCAGAAGTATCAGATGAGACAAAAAAAGAGGATGAAAAATATCAAAAAGACTATAATGAGAAATATAATTTTAAGGTAAATGACCAAAATCTTAAATGTAAAGACGAATATAATAAAGATATTGACATTGAAAAAAATTTAGTAGATATTTTTCAATATCATGTAGCAAAACATCTATATTCTGTGTTTGATTTCAAACCATTAGAAAAAAAAGTATTAGCACCCAAACAACATGGTGATACAGACATAATAAAAGTTTATACTTCAGCTGGTGGACAGAGGCAAGCTGAATATTCTGTTCAGGATGGCATTCAATATCGAACGTTAGAGGTTAATGGTGCAAGAGGTTATAATGATGATGCAGTATTTCGTTCGGAAATAAATAATGAGAAGACGATACTAAAAGACAAGGTTGTTAATCATGTTATTATTTCTCTTTTACCGTTTGATGCGTTAAAAGTTGAATGTATATTTAATGAATCACAATGTAAAGGAACTCCAATACTACAAGCTTTTTGTGAGTTAGTAAAAGTAAAGTATAAAGCAGAGGAAATGATACAATTGGATGATGCATGGATGATTAATGTCCAAAATGAATGTTCTAAGTATTTTGAAGATGTGTTATTAGGTGATGTATCAAAACCTATAGATGCAATTTATGATGTCTAACTAATACAAATGTGATATAATTACTAGAATGAGATTTGGTTATAATAATTTAATAGAGGATAATGTTATATGTATAAAAATGTTTCACACAGGACTTTGCAAGCAGGATATACTGAATTTTTAGTTACCAAAATTCAAAATGACGATATGAAATCTGTAACAGAATGGGTAGAAAAAAGTTTAATAAACGAGAATCCTAATATTGATGCTCCTCGAAAAATTGCTTTTTATGATGCAGAAAAATTACTAATTTCTGAATATATTGAACGAAACAAATTTGATAGGTTATCTACACTTATTAACGCAATAGATAATGAAAAGTTTGATAAAGAATTTAAAGATTATCCAAATTATCCTAAATTAAAAGCCAATGAGTGTCGAGTCCTTGCAGGTGCTATAATAGAATCTAAAAAATACTTGGATCAGGATAAAACTATGCATCAAAAGCTTGGTGAATTACTCAATACTAAATATCAAACACTAAAGGATATAAAGTATGATGTTAGCCAAATTAATACAATAGATACTGCTCTTCAAATTGTACATTATGAAGAATCTCCAGTCAGTACTACAATAATGGGAGTTACCAGCGATACTGCTGATCATCATTAATCCACAAAAGAGGTTAGAAATGACCTCTTTATAACTCTGATACTGGAGATTTACATAAATGTGGTGTCTCAAGGTAGTTACCTTGAGACATTGGTATTCGGTTAGAGTAGACAAAATAGTATTTTAGTAATAAATAGGCAGAACCTATAATAATCCAAAGCTTACAATGGAAATATTTAAAATTAACTAATAAACCACACTGTTGAATATGTATTTAGATTCGGGTAGCAAATATTATTTTGGTGGCAATCATTTGATTAATGGTGCTAGGAAAGCATGTATTTATTTATCTTACACCCTCTTACCTCTTAGCACTACCCATAAGTAGTTTTGATTGTGTTTTAATCTCTTTCAATTGGTTAAATTAATATTAATAACAACTTATAGTATTAATCAGTTTGTTATACTTGTACAGTAATTGCTAAAATCACTCCATTTTTAGATTAAAATTACCAATGCATAAAGTGTAAAAGTAACTAAAACTACTTATGGGTAATGCTAAGTCTTACCTGGGTGCAAGATAAATAAATACAGAAACATTATTAGAAATTTCCTAATATTCATATAATGTAAGTGTTTGAATAATTAATAATTTTATGTCTGCTGTGGTTCTGAAATTGTTCACTACGGCCCGCCATTCGGTACAAGTTATCATTTTTCCAAAAATATCGAACGGGAAAAGTAGAGAGTGCTCAAGTTTTCTGCCATTCAGTTCAAGGTTCTGAAATACGAAATTTATCATTTTATGTTTTTGAGGAATTTCAGAACCTTTAAAAGTTTCATAGCTTTGTGATGCTATAATTATTAGCATTGTAGCCGTATCAGTAAATTATTGTACCTAAATCCTATATTAGGCTTAAGAAACCACATCAATCTGATACTGCAAAGCCACTTCCTTGCCACAAAAAGCCATGGCAATTTTGATGATTTTCTGAACATGTGAGTGTTCTTTTATTTTAGCCTCATATTGTTTTTTCACGATTTGATCTAGTCCTTCTTTTGCAACAGATTCTAAAATATCAGAAGATTTGCATATTTTATATTCAATAATAATAGCATTGTTTTGCTTTCCAGCTTTAGGTAACAACATAATATCAGCTCTACCACTACCTGTCTCTCTTTCGCTTTCTATGATATAGCCAGGAGATACCGTGTTAATCAAACCTAGCATAAAACCACTATAAAATAGCTCTGCTTTTTTCTCGCCAGTTTGATGAAAACTAGTAGCATTGAGTAATAACTCTTGTAGTCTCTCTTTAAATTCTTCTATGTTACCTGCAGGCAACAAACTAGCAAATGAATAATATAAAGAACTATCTATCTGTAACTTGCTACTCACCCATTGTAATAGCCTGGTTTCATATATATATTCTACTTCCTTATTAGGTACTGATAATTCGTAGATATCTTTTGCAGGTTCGATAGCTGTTGGATTTAAATAACCACTAAATAACAACAGACTAAATAACCCACTTCGCGTATTAATATCACTGAAAATGATTTGTTTGGTAATAGGTGCGACGATACTTTTACCACTAGCTAATTGTTGAAGATCAATTTGCATTTCATCGGATAGTAATATCTTATCAACCAAACCAGTACCACCGCTATCAAGCCAATAATGATCGAGTCTTCCTTTATGAGATAGACATTGCATAATCGACCATGGATTATAGATTATCTCCCCACCAAAACTATAACCATTATACCAATATTTAATTTCTTCTGCTTTAGTATTGAGTGGTACTTTTGTTAATAATTCATCAACTTCTGCTTGGGTAAAACCATAGAACTTAGAAAATTCTTCATCAAGTAAAGTATATTCACTAACATTATTCAAATCCGAAAATAAATTAGCTTTAGCAACCCGTAATATACCAGTTATTACCCCTTTTTCTACACAAGTGTTAGTCTTTAGGCTACTACCAAACATGCCACGAAATAATTCAAGTACCTGCTCAAATTCTTCCGGCTTACTACCAAATTTAATGTAAGAGCTATTAATCGGCGTGTCATATTCATCGATTAATATATATACTTTCTGATTAAAATGTTTGTACAGCACTTCACTTAAAAAACGTAAACTATCTTTTAAATCTTCCTTATCAAGCTTTCCTGTAAAATATCGATTTAACTTTTCCTTTTGTACATCATCTAGTAAATTTTCATCTTTTGCTATATAATGCTTTAAATATCGATGGTTTACAAATAGCTTAGTTACTTGATTTCTTATCCCACTTTCAATATCTTGATAACTACTGCCTTTAACATCTTTAAGATTGAGCAAAATCACAGGGTAATTACCTTGCTGAGCCATGGCATATTCTTCGTCATTAATCTTTAAAGAACCTAACGTCTTTTTACCTTTAATACCTAAATTGATTTTCCCACCGGTAAAGAGAATGCGATTGACTCTATCTTCTGTAGGTAAAGGAACACCATTTTGATCTACTTCTATCTCAAAAAATTTCTGGAGCATGTTCATATTCAAGCTCTTACCCCATCGCCTTGGTCTGGTGATGAGTATAACCTTACCGCTATCTTCCAATAATTCTTTGATCATTAAGCTTTTATCAACAAAGACATCACTATTAACTAGCAAGTCATAGAATTCATCTGTTCCTACCATCATTTTGGGTGGCTTACTATTAGCATTAATTTCTTTGGTTGATATATTATCAGAAAGTTCTACTGTCATGTTAATTTCATTATATTAGAAAATAATTATAAACTTTATCAAGAAATAATAGCATAAATAAGGTAGCCTAGCGAGTAGATTTACATAAAATAAAAAAATGATGCAAAACTAAATCTGTACCTGATACTAAACAAAATCCTTAAAATCAGTATAGTATTTTGTAATAAAAGTGTTGAGATGTTTTATGTTAAATGAAGTTAGGCATAATTATTATTGAGTGAAAGTGATAGGGGTAAAGAACATTGGACGGTAGCCATTCTTAACTCTGTCAAGGTTACCAAACTAGACACTAGGGCGCGCCATTCAGGACAATTTGCTACTTTTTGCAATTCTGTGAATGGAAAAGCCAGAACGTAATGCAGCTTACAGCCCTCGAGTGTTAGGTTCGAAAATATAAAATTTAATAATTCCCTTTTTTCAGCAATTGTCGAACCTTTAAAAGTTTCATAGGCGTTTGTGCTGATACATACAAGGTCTGCAAGCTTTTTAGAAAGCTTATCATCTACTTTGTCATAACTCTTAATTAATTCACTTAATTCATATTGTCTTTCCTTTAATTGAGCTTTCTTACGTAAAAATTCTTCTCTAGTAAAACTGCCATCTACTAAGAAATCCATCAATCTATCGAGTTTATTTTGAATAACAGTATGCTCTTGTTTAAATTCACCAACTTCACGGTTAAATTCATGAGCCTTGCCTTGATTGACATTTATTAAATAATCCATTGTTTGTTTTAGTATCTCAGGATTTTTTATTTGTAAGGTTTTTAATGTTTCCTCAATTTGCCTTATTATTTCATCTTCCCTGACCCAAATGGCTTTTTTAGGATCTTCTGGACTCCAAGCTCTTAAGTAAGTCCATTCTGATTGGGAAATTCTGTCTATAAGCTTACCAAACTAGGTGCTAATCTAGCTCAGGAAGGTAACATATGAGTAAGTTACCTATTATTAGTGCTGATCAGCGTTTAACGGAAAAGCGTGGTATTAAAGGTTGCATCTTTGGTGGTTATGGCATTGGTAAAAC
>JAHFPS010000036.1 GCA_023269695.1 Rickettsia sp. | reverse complement strand
CTTTCCAAGGAATATGATTTTCTTACTGATTCTAGTGAAAACATAATTTTTTTGGCTATGAGTCGATTACTTCTTCGCAGGTTATTTTCTTCTATTACTTAGTTTGCGGACAAGCTCTTACACAAAATAAATGATTGACTTACAATAGCTAACCAGATTAGTATTTGTCCATTTGTCTCAATAGGCCTCCTTCGAAACTTGCTTGTGCTGAGGGATTTGAAGGAGACACGGAGCACAGAACCACAGCATACTCTAATGTACGTGAGGATTCGAGTACCGGATCGACGTACAAATCACCAGCAGAACTAGAGTTTCGAAGGAGGCCTATTGAAAAAGATGTCATTCCTGCCTACGCAGGAATCTATAATATTTAAGTTTTTTTTGGTGCTATTTTAGATTCCCATCTACGTGGGAATGACAAATATTATTCGGATAAATACTAATTGTGTTAGCTATAAATATAAAGAGAAGGAATGAATAAATATTTTATATCATTAATAATATTAATAATTACACATAATTCACTTGCTCAACAACAAATATCTAATGTTGTTACACCAGTTAGTTATTTTGTTAATCACGTTCAACAATTAAATCTACTCAAGAAGAATTTAATTAAATATCGACAAGCAAGTATTATAGGTACCAGTGGCATGGGGAAAACACAGCTTGTTAGAATGTATTCTTATGAAAATCAAAATGATTATAAACTTATTTGGTTTATTGATTGTAATTTAGATATTAATGAAGAATTGCTAAAGCTAGCAAAAGCTATTAATAGTATTGCTAAATCTAATCTAATATCAGAAGATATAAGATTAGTGCGAAAAGAAGTAATAAGCTATTTATCGAGTCAAGATAAATGGTTGCTGGTATTTGATAATCTAAAGATAAGTGAAAATAAAAAAGTTCAAGAGTTTGTTGATTGGGGACATAACGGGCATGTTATATTTTGCTCTCAAAATAGTGAAATATTACCTAATATAATCAAAATGACTGTTTTTGAAAAAAGCGACTCTATTGCTCTTGCTAATAATCTTCTAGAAAATAATGATGCCAAATTAGCAGAATTCTTGAGTAAAGAATTTGCTGGTTACCCTATCATGATAGTACAAGGTGTACGATTAGTAAACAATGTACAAGGCTTAGATAGAAAAGAGTATAAGAAAAAAATCCACCAATCAACAGACAAAATTAAATTAAATTAAATTAAATATTACATTAGCTATCAATGAATTAAAGCCAAGTGCTAAAAAATTACTAAATAAAATAGCTTTAATAAATAATCAAGGTTTTTCAAAAGAACTGTTAAAAATTATTACTGATGATCAAAATACTATTGATGATGATCTTTATCAATTGTCTAAATTTGCCTTAATATCCACTATCGATCCCAATGAAACTAATCCCATCTTTGAAATGCACGATGTTATCGCTCAAAAAATAGCAAAGATAAATGGAAATAACAGTAATAAAACTAATTTAGAGAATATTATTACTAACTTAGTAAATTACGTACCAAAAAGTGTAATAAAAGCTCGTATCTTTAGAGGTGCTAAAACTATGCAAGAAAATCTTGAAATAATTTTAAAAAATTCAGAAAAATATAATTTAAATATATATAAAATTATGCAACTTAACGGTCAATTGATAACTCAATATAATAATTCTCTTAATTATTATAAGCTAGAAGAAAAGATCCAGTGGTTTAATAAAGTTGATCAGCAAGGAAAGTTTAAATTATGGTTAATGAATAATTCTGAAAAATATATGTATCTAAGATATGTACAAAAAATAGGTGTGTATCATGCAAATTATCTTAACTATAGGATGGCAATAAAATATTTTATAAGAGCGAAAGAAATATTTTATAATTATAATGTAAAAGGTTATGAAGCTTTAAAATGGACCTTATTCTATAATATAATGATATCTAATCTTGCATTAGGACGGGTTCAAGAAGCAGAAAAAGACCTGCAAATTATAGAACAAATGTCTAATGAAGGTTTAATAGATAAAAGTGATTTAGGTTGTATACATAATGCTAAGGCAAGGTTATTATTGGTACAAGGAAAATATACTGAATCATTAGAGCAAAATAATAAAAATATAGAAATGTCCATTAAAAATGGACTAAGTCCTGATGACCTAATTCTTATGTATCCTTATATAATTAAAGCAATAATATTGAATTATCTTAAAGAATACCCAAAAGCATATGCTCAATTTAAACAAGTATATAATTTGTTTAAAACTTGCAAAACACAGTCTCTTGAAATACTTGGTACTATTTATACTGAAATGGCAAAAAGTGAATTAGAGCTAGGTAAAATGAATAAAGCCTCAGATCATGTTAACCAGGCTATCTCCATATTTCTAGCCGATGAGCGTAGGAATCCTAAAGATGCAGATTATTCAGAAGATCTAGGGCTAGCACGGAGCTACGTAGTACAAGGTGATGTTCTGTTTGTTCAAGATAAGATAAAAGAAGCAATAGAATCCTATAATAAGGCTTATAGCATATATTATTATGTATATAGAGATAATCGTAAAAATGTGGCACAAGTTAGTGAGTTGTATAGTCAAGGGGCAAAAGCATCATGTAAAGCAAAAAATTTATCTAGTTATAGATTTTTTGGTAAGCAGCAAGTAAAAGAGTTCGGGATAAATCACGCTAATACTGTATCTATGTTTGAGTATTGTAAACAATATAATATGGATTTATGGGCAAAAGAAAACTAGATTAGATATACTCTTCTGCTTTAAATAATAGGACTCCTTTTAAAAAATGAATGAATTACAACAACAAGCATCAGACCCCGAATATTCTGTTTGGGTCTCTGCCTCAGCGGGTACAGGTAAAACCAAAATCCTAACAGATAGAGTACTCAGATTACTAATTAATGGGACTCCATTTAACAAAATCTTATGCTTAACTTTCACTAATGCAGCTGCCCTTGAAATGCAGAGTAGAATTAGAAATAAACTTGCTAAATTTGCTGTAGAGGGAAATACTAAGTTGACTAAAGAGTTAGGTTTATTACTTGCCAGGGAGCCTTTAGAAAGTGAGGCGCAACATACCAAAACTTTATATTACAGACTACTAAACTCTGAAGATGGGATTAACATTTATACTATTCATGCTTTTTGTCAAAAGATGCTTAAATTATTTCCTTTTGAAGCGAGTATTAATCCAGAATTTCAGATTCTCGACGAGATTACAGCTCAAGGGGTTGTTAACAAAATAAGAAACCAAATTTATTTAGATCCAACTTATAACGAGTTGATTAGTTTTTTTTTAACAAACTTCCATGAAGTAACCATAAAGGATATTTTCTCTGAAATAATTCAGCAAAAGATTAAGTTTAAGAAATTATTTGCTAAGCAAATGGAGTACAAGGAACATCAAACTATTAGTTCCTATATTCCTGAGCAATTATCAAATCTTTATGACAAGACTCGGCAATTACTTACAAAACATTCAATAGCTATTAACCTAGATCAAGAAATTCAACAATTTTTTCTTACTAAAGAATGTACTAAGCGTAAAAACATGTTGCCTAAATCTATAGTAACACAATATCCAAAGTTATTGAATGAACTTGAATATATTCAAGAGAAAATTTTTCAGTTAGAGCAACAAGCTAAAATGCAAGATATGGAAAATTATTCAAATCTGTTGCGTAATTTAGCAAAAATTTTTCTTGATAAATATGATTCCTACAAAACTGCCCACAGTCTGCTCGATTATGATGATTTAATTTATTTAACACAATTATTATTAACAGATGATACCACCAAAAGTTGGGTGTCCTATAAACTTGATGGTGGGATTGAACACTTGCTTGTTGATGAAGCACAAGATACTAGCCCGGAACAATGGACCATTATCACTGCAATTATAGCAGAATTTTATTCTGCCACTAAGCATAAAAAAAGTACTATTTTTGTCGTAGGCGATGAAAAACAGTCAATTTTTAGCTTCCAAGGAGCAAATCTTAGCTCTTTTAATTATGTTAATGAAAATTTGTATAAAAAATTCTCTGAGGCAAATAAGAACTTCAAAAATATTACTCTTGAATGGTCTTATAGATCTACCGAAAAAATTATCGATATTGTCTACCTAATTTTACAACAAATTAAAAATACTACCCCTCAATTATTTCCCTCTGAGAATCCTAAAATTTTGCCATTTCGTCAAACTGATAAAGGTAGAGTCGAACTTTGGCCAATAGTTAGAGGGAAGAAAGAGACTAAATTATTTTGGTCTTTACCAGAAGAGCATAATGAATCAAAATTTGCTCAGCAAGTACTTGCAGAACAAATTGCTAATTTTATAAAAAGTCAGATAGCAAGCCAAAGAATTCTACATGCTACTAATTCGCCAGTTAAAGAATCAGATTTTATGATTTTAGTACGCAAGAGGGATGAGCTGGTTTTTGCAATTATTAACTGTCTTAAGCAACATGGTTTACAAGTAGAAGATGTCGACCGAATCACTTTAGATAAAAGTTTGTCAGTATTAGACTTAATAGCCATAGCAAAATTTGTACTACTACCTCAAGATGATTTGAATTTGATTGCTTTGTTAAAATCACCAATAATCGGCATGAGTGAACAAGAACTACAGTCGATTGCAGTTTCTCGAGGAAAAAATTCTATTTGGGCATATCTGCAAACTATACCAGAATATATAAATATATATAATAAATTATGCTATTTTTTACAGCTATACAAAGTTGCCAATTGTGGGAATTTTTTTTCATTGATTGTCGATTGTTTTGATATTAGAAAAATTCTAGTTGAGTCTAATGGGTTTGATAGTAATGATGTAATAAATGAATTAATATATTTAAGTGCTAATTATGCCAGTAATATAGATAGCTCACTACAAAGCTTTGTTTATTGGTTTGAAAATAACAAAATTGACATTAAACGGAACTTAGAATCGTCAAGTAAGATAAAGGTCATGACCGTCCATGCTTCTAAAGGGCTACAAGCACCGATTGTTATTCTTTGTGACACTAGCTCAGTGCCAACTAATAGCAATAAATTTATTTGGGATCAAGATGGTAATATGTTCTCTGCCACTCAATCATCTAATAGCCCAGAATTTTTTAAAACTCTCAAGGAAAAGGAACAACAAAAAGATTTACAAGAATATATCAGACTACTTTATGTGGCAATGACCAGAGCAGAAGATCATTTAGTGATATGTGGTTATCAGGCAAGTGGTAATAAGTTGCCACAAAATTGTTGGTATGAGTTAGTTTCTAGAGCAATGAATATGCATGGTAAGCTATATGAGAATGGGATTATAGTTTATGAAACGGTTATTGACGAGGGATGTCATCATTACGAAAGCAGGGATAACATTGAAGAAAGCGGGAATAACACCAGTGACGAATGTTACCCTTGCGAAAGTAGAGGTTCTAGATTCCCGCCTACACGGGAATGGATACCAAATCTTTTTCTTATTAATAAAATCACCAGAGATACCAAGCAAAATTATTCGGTCAATTCTCCTCTTATAGTTAATGATCATTTGGAATATGGTAGGATATTTCATAAAATTCTAGAAGATGCTGTAAAGATTAATGATTTTTCTAGTATGAACCAGCACCCATTTATTGATAAGTTACCAGCAATTTTACAAGAGAAAATTCACAAAAATATTGATAAGTTACTAAATAATGCAGAGTTTATGACCCTTATTTCTCAAGAACTAAAAACTGAAGTAACTATAGGGATGAATCTAAGTGATGATGTTAAAATAGGAAGAATTGATCTACTTGCCATTGATACAAAGAAAATAACCATTATTGATTACAAATCCGATGCCAATCCACCTAAAAGCTGTCAACTAGTTAAGGAATCGTATATTGATCAGTTGAATTTTTACCGACATATAGTAGCCAAGCTATACCCTAATAATGAAATCATTTGCAAAATTTTATGGCTAGAGGATGGTAATTTCTTTGCTATTAGTTAATTGTAAAGGTGCTACTTATACTCTAGATTGCGAACATTTCTCTTTTAATGGAAGTAGATTACTCGGCATTAAGGTTTTACTTAATCGTTTACCACAATTATTGGTAAGATACCGCCACTCAGGCGTGTAATACCAATTAGTGTTAATAAATAGAGTTATATAGCTAACCCGTCAATGTTCTAGATAGCCTCTATGTCATTGCGAGGAGCTACTTTAGTAGCGACGAAGCAATCCAAGAACATGGATTGCCACGACCACTACATGGTCTCGCAATGACGTCTGGGGTCTCAAGAACTTATTCGGGTTAACTATAGCTTTGTCAAAAATTTTAACTGTCTTTGGAATCAGATTATTCTAATCCCAAAGAAATTAAGTAAGGCTATCAATTAACTTAGTCATTCCTTCTTCATCTAAATCTTCAAAAAAATCATCGTTGATTTGGACAACTGGTGCATTGACACAAGCCCCCAAACATTCAACTTCTGTAAGGCTAAACTTTTTATCACTGGTTAGCTCACCGAAATTAATAGCAAGTTTCTTCTTACAGATAGTAGCAATTTTATCGCTACCCCTTAGCCAACAGGGGGTAGTACCACAAATTTGTATGTGATATCGCCCTACTGGTTGTAGATTAAACATAGTATAGAATGTTGCAACTTCGTATGCTCTGATGAAAGGCATATTTAGAAAATTTGCTACATACTCTATCGATGCTTTAGGTAACCAACCATTCATTTGCCGTTGGGCAAGATCAAGTAACGGTAGGATCGCACTTTTTTGTTTATTTTCAGGATATTTCTTAATAATATCCTGGGCTTTTTTTAAATTTTCATCATTAAAACTAAAATTTAGTGGTTCATCATTCATCGGTCAATTTCTCCAAACACAATATCAAGACTGGCAATAATAGTTACCACATCTGCCATCAAATGTCCTCTCGACATGAAGTCTAGACCTTGTAAGTGAGCAAATCCAGGGGCTTTAATACGACATCTATAAGGTTTGTTGCTTCCATCAGAGTATAAATATACACCAAACTCGCCTTTTGGTGCTTCAACAAATCGATATATTTCGCCTTGTGGCACGTCATATCCTTCAGTGTAAAGTTTAAAATGATTAATCATTGCTTCCATCGATTCTTTCATTTGCTCTCTTGATGGTGGGGCAATTTTAGGGTCATCAGTTTTAATGCTACCCTCTGGTATTTTTTCAAGACATTGTTGTATAATTTTAAGTGATTGGTACATTTCTTCAATGCGAACCAAATATCTATCATAACAATCACCATTTTTGCCAATTGGTATATCAAAATCTAGCTCGTCATATACATCATATGGATTGGTTTTTCTGAGATCCCATGCGATGCCTGAGCCTCTCAGTACTGGACCAGAAAATCCCCAATCCATAGCTTCTTTTTGGCTTACTACTCCGATATCTACTAGGCGTTGTTTCCAAATTCTGTTGTCATTTAACAAAGTTTCGACATCTTGTAATTTTTTAGAGAATTGCTGAATAAAAATATTGATATCTTCTAATATACCATCTGGTAAGTCCTGTGCAACGCCGCCAGGTCTGAAATAATTTGCATGCATTCTAGAACCAGATACACGCTCATAAAATTCCATAATTTTTTCGCGTTCCTCAAATAACCATAATAGAGGTGTAGTAGCCCCAACATCCAGAGCTTGGGTTGTGATATTAAGTATGTGATTAAGGATACGAGTAAGTTCAGAGAATAATACTCGAATAAATTGAGCCCGTCTTGGGACTTCACAGCCGAGCAAGCCTTCAACTGTTAAGGCAAAGGCGTGTTCTTGACACATTGGCGATACGTAATCTAATCGATCAAAGTATGGTATAGCTTGTAGATATGTTTTATACTCAATTAATTTTTCAGTACCACGATGCAGTAAGCCAATATGTGGATCTGCTTTATTGATCACTTCACCATCCATTTCTAAGATTAATCTTAAAACCCCATGGGTAGCTGGATGTTGTGGACCAAAATTCAGCACAACATTTTTATTATTATCACTCACCTTATTTAAACCCCGGCAATTGTTATTTCTCTATATAGCTAACTCAATTAGCATTTAACCATAGTAAATTTGGGTCATTGCGAGAAGCCACTTTAGTCACAGCTGCCGAAAGTTAGAAGAGGAAGCGGGTTTAGGCAAGGTACTTTATAAAGTCGTATGTGGTCAACGTCATTGCGAGAAGACCGTAGGTCGACGAAGCAATCCATTTTTGGTTACTTTTATGGATTGCTTCGTCGGCTCACGCCTCCTCGCAATGACGCCGGTTATTTTTCCGCAACTTTTAAACTACCATGATAACCTCTAAACCCGCTCTACCTTCTAACTTTCGACAGTTGTAGGCTTCGCACCTCCTCGCAATGACGGAATAACACTAATTGGGTTAACTCTATATCTTTGAGTATATACCAAAATTTTTGTCCACTAAGTGAAAAAGTGAAAAAATTATATAATTTAGTCTTACTTCTCTATTTCCTCTATGAGAGCTTGTTCACCATCATTAAGAGTCTTTGGAGTAAGGGCTTTATGGCTTTCTCTATCTTTTATTTCAATAGCAGGTAAGTCATAGTGAGGTGGCATTTCTAAAGTTTTATTACGCTCGACCCTGTATTCATTGGGACCAGGCGTCACTATACCTATTGTTTCTTTTACTTTTTTACCGCACGCAGACAGCATTATTACAGTAGCAAATAACCAAAAAATTATACGCACTCAATCTCCTTTTAAATTTATATTTTCCTTAAAACCAAGCTCACGAATCCTATCGGCTTCAGCTTGTATCACAGTGTGATTATATTGAATATCTTGTTGTTGTTCAATAATTTTCTTGGTTTTATAATAATCATGTAACAAGAATATTACGCCTAATGAAATGAAACTATCAGCTAGATTAAATATTGCAAAACCAAAATCTTTATAGTGAAAATAAATAAAATCAAATACCGCCCCATTAACAAAACGATCGATCAAATTACCAATAGCACCACCAATGATAAAGCTATAACCAACAAAGCCTGTCATTGTCTTGCATTTTAATAAGATATACCACAAATATATTATAAGAGCAGAGTTAACAACTATAAAAAACATATTACTATACTGATAATAATTTCGGAACATCCCAAAACTAATACCATGGTTCCAGCTATAGACTATATCTAAAAAGCTTGTTATTTTCAGTGTTAGACCAATCTTACTCCTTAGATAATTTATAAACCACCATTTTACTAATTGATCTATAATCACCAATTTAACAACTATATGACTATTCTGACGAATAATTAGTAATATCTTTTTTAATGTTAATGGTATATGCATATATTATAAACGAACAATTTCACTGCAAGTAGCGGTTATTAAGTTAAAAATAGCAAGTTGCTGATGCGTTTTTAACAGTTAACAACATGCCTATTGTTCTAAAAGAGAATAAGGAGAAATTAAAGAAGATTTATCTTTTGGACGATCAAAAATATCTTTTTCTTTAAATCCTAGTGTAACATGAAAGTTCTGTGTAGGTAGCTTAAGATACTGTCTTAAATTAGCAGCATTTTGACTTTGACACACTAGAAAATATGTCTCGTTATCTACTTCTCGAATATTCCCGATACCAAAGCACCTAATACTTATAGGATATCCTATAAAACTTGAAAAATCTTTATTCAAGGCTTTGTACTCATCAGGTCTAACTATAGTCACATGATACTTTCCCGAATCACGCTTTTGTTGGTTTTGTGTGTATTTTTTGTAATCTTCTGGTGAGAGAATGGTTTTCAAATGCTTTAAGTATGGTTCTACAACATCCTGAGGTATAGACCCTTTAAGGTACTTATATCCAGTATTACTGTCAGCTTCATGTTGTATAGAAGAATTAAGAGAGAAATCTGCATAACAGCTCCCAATAAAAAGCACTTGTATAAGAAAAAGTAATATTTGCATAAAAACACCTTAAAATTTTATTTTGAATAATAGTTATATATCTAATCCAACAGTCTCCTAGTATACGCTATTATATAGCCTTTTGATAAAATTTCAAAGGAATTTCACTTCTGAACTTTCCATGGCAGTTTAAAAATTGTGAAAAAATAACCAACGTCATTGTGAGACCACGTGAGTGTAGTGGCAATCCATTTTTGTGTCATCCCTGCGAAAGCAGGGATCTAGATTCCCGCCTACGCGGGAATGACATCTTACAATTGCTTCGTTGACCTACGGTCTTCCTCGCAATGACGTTGACCACATACGGCTTTTAAACTGCCCTGGAATTTTCAGCAATTTCTGACTTATTATCAAGTTCACTACTTAGAGACCTTATATTGCCTTTAAATTGTTTGAATTTTGCCAATTGCTTGCCAGTAAGTTCTATACCAGGAGTAGATTTAACATGCATAGGGTTTACGTTCTTACCACTTATTTTAACTTCATAATGTAAGTGTGCTCCAGTAGTTCTACCAGTACTACCGACATACGCAATAACTTGCCCTTGTTTCACTATACTTCCTGGTTTAAGATTTTTAGCAAAATTAGAAGCATGGGCATAAGCAGTTGATAAATTCTGACTATGTTTGATCTGTATAAATTTTCCGTAACCAGATTTCCACCCTATTTCAGTTATTACTCCATTGCCTGCCGCATAAATTGGCGTACCAGTTGGAGCAGCAAAATCAACACCTTTGTGCATTTTGGTATAACCTAAGGTAGGATGATGCCTATTACCATAATGTGAGGAAACTCTAACTAATTTGACAGGCGTTCTAAGCAAACTTCTTTTAACACTTTTTCCATTTTCAGAAAAGAAATCATGATTATTTGGTGTATTATTTGGAGAATATCGAAAAATATTATACTCCTTACCAGATAAATTAAGTGACACATATAACACCTTACCATGATGGGAAAATTTACCATCCTTGGTAACAAATTTTTCAGTTATAACAGTTACAGTGTCGCCATTTTTAATTTGACGTTGGAAATCAATCTGATAACTATACGAGTTAATCATTTCAATTATACTATTACTTGATAATCCTAACGATTTTAAAGCTGACATAAAATTTGAATTAATAACTACCGACGATTTGGTTAAGAGCTTATTGAAAGATTTGGTTACGTCTCTCGCAAGAAAATCTTCACCTTCTCTAATAATTTCTAACGATTTAATCTTATCATAAGCTATAGTTATTCTATTCAATGTCCGTGATTCAGAAGCAAGATCTTCATCATCTTGTTCAATAATTTTTATTTCATAATCAAAAACGAGTTGCTGCCCTATCTTTAGAGAAGATTCAATATTTTTATCTTTTGCTATTTTTATAATTTGGGTTATTTCTTTATTTGGAATTTGTTGGTGCAAAAGTATTGCCTTTAATGTATCCCCTTTTTTGACTGTAACAATTTGGGAGATTTCATCCGATAGTTCTTTTAAGGACTCAACTGTTTCTGGTTCTGCTATGGTAATTGACATAGTATCATTAACGAATTTATTGATCGATAAAGATACAAAAGTGGCAAAACCCATAAAAATGAATATAGAAAAGTATGAAAAACCAGTCCTAAGTTTAGATTTAATCTGCGGGTCTGTTAATATAAGGTGGATAATAGCTTGCATTAAGTCTTACTCAAGTGATATTAGGTTCTGTGAACATAGGCAAATTCGGGACAAGATTTATCCAAAATTCGGCTCGAGGTGGATAGTCTCCTTCAAATTCCTCAGTATAAGTGACTTCTACAAGAAGTCTTGATATATTATAGTATTAATTGCTCAACTAATATGGAGTATAGAAAAATAAATTACAATAAAAAAATTGCTAATTTTTACTTATTTTGAACTACCAGCGATGAATTACATATTAGGGTAATTTAAAAGTTACAACTTTTAGATGTGAAAGGATAATATAAAAATGTAATTTTAATTGTACAATATGTCGTAGTCATGTTATTTATAATGCAAAAGGACTTGTTTTGAGAGAACAGCTTGGTGTCATTGCGAGGAACCATTTTGTGGCGACGAAGCAATCTAATGAATGTGGATTGCCACGACCACTACGTGGTCTCGCAATGACATCTTGTACTTTTCTGCAATTTTTAAATTGCCAGAGGGATTATGTGTAAGGTAATGGTATGAATCTACCCTATATACAGAATGAATAGCAGTTGTTATTCTTCTAGATTTAATATTTAATGATTAAAACAACAATAGGGAGAGCCAAAATGGAATATAACACAATA
>JAHFPS010000076.1 GCA_023269695.1 Rickettsia sp. | reverse complement strand
AAGGCTTTCCAAGGAAT
This sequence comes from Rickettsia sp., assembly GCA_023269695.1. Taxonomy (GTDB): domain Bacteria; phylum Pseudomonadota; class Alphaproteobacteria; order Rickettsiales; family Rickettsiaceae; genus Tisiphia. Next base: position 4,756 of record JAHFPS010000076.1, on the reverse strand, counting down.
ATGATTTTCTTACTAATTCTAGTGAAAACATAATTTTTTTGGCTATGAGTCGATTACTTCTTCGCAGGTTATTTCTTCTATTACTTAGTTTGCGGACAAGCTCTTACTTTAATTTTTTAGATATTCCAACAAATTTTAATGTTCAGATATTCTTAACTTTTGTCCAAAGTCCAGTTAAGATACATGTTAATATTTTCTATATTAAGTTTATTGTTTCCTAACCGGGATTATAAATCCTATACAACGAAATTTATTAATTTTTTAACAATCAATCCTACCATATAACCTAACTTTTCTTCTATTGCTTATTTACAGTCTATTGCTGATATAATCTCTAATACAATACGATATCTGTATATTATTCACAAATATCAATATATTATGTGATAATACTACTGTTTTTAGCTTTAGATAAAAATTGATTACTAATATTATATGGCAATTAGGTTAACAAATGACAGAATATATTAACCATAGCCAAGGAACATTTGCTGCATTAACAAAAGAACAAAAAGAAGCTGTTGGTTTACTATCCATAGGTACCTTTTTGGAATATTTTGATTTGATGCTCTATGTTCATATGGCAGTACTTCTTAACGAGTTATTTTTTCCCAAAACTGATCCTCATACTGCTGCTCTCTATTCTGCAGCTGCTTTTTGCTCAACTTATTTACTTAGACCATTTGGTGCTTTAATATTTGGATGGATAGGTGACAATATCGGGAGAAAACCGACTATCATAATAACTACTTTCATGATGGCTCTCTCTTGTATTGTTATGGCTAATCTTCCCACTTATGAGAAAATTGGTGTCACCGCCGCTTGGATACTAACATTATGTCGTATGTTACAAGGTATCTCCTCTATGGGAGAAGTAATAGGAGCAAAAATTTATCTAACTGAAATGACAGTACCTCCTGTACAATATTTCGTTGTAACATTAATTTCAGTTTTTTATGTTATAGGCTCAACAGTGGCATTAGGTATTGCATCTTTAGTTATAACTTATGGGTTAAATTGGCGTATAGCTTTTTGGATAGGAGCAATAATTGCAATAGTTGGTTCAGTAGCACGCATAAAATTAAGAGAAACCCCTGAATTTGCTGATGCAAAACGTCGAATAAAAAAATATTTTGCACAAGCTAAGGTAAATATAGAATTATTAAATGACGATCCAATTTATACAGAAAAAACTAATAAACTAACTATCATATCGTTATTCTTCATATCTTGCGGATGGCCAGTATGTTTCTATTTTGTTTATATTCATTGTAGCCATATTTTAAAAATTTCTTTCAATTATAGTCCAGAACAAATAATCCATCACAATTTTATTATTTCAATCATAAATTTATTTGGTTATTTTGTACTAGCCTATTTAAGTTATATTATATACCCATTGAAAATTCTTAAAGTTAAACTCTTTATACTATTACCTATAGCTCTAATAACTCCATACTTACTTGCTAGAGTCAATACTCCATTGCAATTATTTCTTATTCAATCGTTTTACATGTTGGTTGTTCTTAGCGGAAATTCAGCTGAACCAATTTTTTATAAGTATTTTCCTATATTCAAACGTTTTACTCATATCAGTTTCTTATTTGCTTTTTCGCATGCATTCATGCATATCGTTATTTCCTTTGGAGCAGTATATTTGACAGAATATTTTGGACATTGGGGGATAGTACTATTCATTATGATTCCAATAATCATAGGATCGTTATTTAGCATATATCATTTTGAAAACTTAGAACATCAATCTGGAAAACTACCAACACATTAATCAAGTACTACATTTTGATTAGATTTTGGTAACACAAATTATATATCTCCTCCTCTATTTGCAACATCTTAGGCATTCTACTTCCCAAGTACATACTAAGAGTGATGAAGCTTTGAATTGTCTCATCCACTATCTTTTTTACCTTCTCAGGAGACTTAGCACCAATAGTTTGCATATTATGAAGTCGATCAAATAACTTGATAATTAATACTTCGTATTTTTTTTGATTAAACAAAGATTTAACCATTTCTGCTGAACTAATTTTATATCCATCTTCTTTTATTCTGGTAAGATCCATAACATGGCTAGCAATTTGCTCATCAAAGACCTCAGCAATCATATCTTTAGTAAGACTTGTATCTTCAATAGTATCATGTAATAAACTGACAATAATCATATCAGTACTGAAAAGATAATCAGCAACCATATAGGCTACCTCTATTGGATGAGAATAATATGGATCGCCGGATTGCCGCATTTGACTACCATGATATTTTTTAGCAAAATGGATAGCTCTCTTGATTGCTGTAATATTTACTTTATTACTTGCTTTTTCATTTAACTTAAGAAGTTTATCAATTAACCTCTCACTATAACAGCATCTCATATCATTAAATTCCTTATCTTCATAGCCAATTACGGTTGCATCATGATCTTCTTTGGTCTCTAGTTTTAAAAACTAAGTTTTATCAACAAAATCACCAAACTGGATTATGATATAAATCTGTAAGTCTGCAAGTTTACTGTTAAATGCCAATAAAATTAGTCGTGGCACATAATGCTATAAGCTTAGAGAACCATTTTTTCACAGATTATGTTAATATTGCCATATACCTCCATTACAGATTTTTAGTTAATCCCATGTCATCATTTGGCAACTTTGTGATAAATGACCTTTCTAAATTTTGATCACTTGCTGGATTATAATCAAATTAAGTAGTTTCAATTTAAATTATCAAATTTATAACAGAAAGTCCACTAAGTAGTTTCAATTGTAACAATTTTTTAAACATCTTCCCATACCCTGTTATGCTACTACCATATTTAGGGTTAAATTACAAAAACGGGACAAAAGCAAACTAGCGGCATGAATTTTGCTCAAAACAACTTCTTTTTTATACAACATTTCGAGTCAATCATTTATTTTGTGTAAGTTCTATTTTTTACATTCCAATAAATCATACTTAAAATCACCACAAAGTATATTATAGACTCAACCTAATGTTTCTTTAGAAAAGTGCAACAGCTGCGTTCACCCTCTTTACGCTATTTAAAACCTTACATAGTGTAAGTTTTGCTATTTTAGCACATCTTAGAATTGAAACAATCTCTATGAATTACCGCCTTATGGTTGTACTAATCTGATAACCAGCCATCTACTGTAATTTCAGTAGTTCATTTATTTTAGCAATAGATAGTCTAGTTATTCTAACTACCTCTTCAATAGAGGCACCATTTTTTATCATCATTTTTATTAATTTAGCTTCACCTCTAGCTTCACCTCTAGCTTCACCTCTAACTTCACCAATTTTGATACCTTCTTCTCTACCCTCTTCTCGAGCTTTAGCCTCGGCTTTCTTAAGAGTGTTAGCTTCAATACGCAGCCACTTCAGATGATCTTCATAGGCTGCCCTTTCTTCCTCAGTAAAATTCATCACATCCAAAACTGTTAGGGCTTTTTTTAAGCTAACATCATTCAACTCTGCTGGTAGAGCATCTTTGTTCAGTAAATCGTTTCTAGTTAAAAACGCACTCCACATATCAAGAGAGTTTTTTACCTTCTTCACTATGTCAGCTAGCTGTTCTTTTGGATTATTAGTAAACTTATTTAGTTCAATAGTATGCAACTCTAAATCTTTGAAATATAACAAACCACTATCTTTTTCGACTATATGAAACACATTATGATATTTATCTTCATTTAAAATAGAAGTAAAATTTAATATATGAATGCCAATAGCCTTAGATAAAGTAGCATAGCTTTCAGAGGTCTTTAATTGCTCAGTATATAATTTAGCCCAATAATAAAGAGCTCTTTTATCGTAATCAGCTTCGTCAGTAATTTGGATTTCGATATTAAATCTTTTGCCATCCTCTCCTTCTGCTTTAATATCTAAAATTGACAGTTTATCGCTCTTAAAGTTTTTTGGATTATAAGGATTAAGAAGTTTTACTTCTGTTACTTGATCTTCCTTAGACACAATCGAATTGATCAGGGAAATAAGCAAGTCCTTATTCTCTTCAACACCGAAGATTTTTTTGAAGGCTATATCGACTCTAGGACTGATATTTGACATAAATCTAACTATATTTATTTTAATGAGTAATCATAACCTTTATACAATTTACTAAAGGATTCTTTCTTTTTTACAATCAGTTGTAATAATAGGTTATTTTCTTATTTATTTTATAAGATGTCTATAATATACAATATTATATCTATTTTTAGTATCAAATTTCTTCTTTTAATAGACTTCTTTCGAAACTAGACAAAAAGAAGGATTGATGTTATAAGAGGTTGATGTGAGTTAATATGAGATACGAGCAGTCAAAAGAACTAGAGGATGAGAAATTTCGTAGGTTAACAGGAGTAAAGAAGACAAGGTTTTCAAAGATGATAGATGTTCTGAGACAAGCGGATAGTGTCAAGAAGTCAAAAGGTGGTCGTAAGAATAAACTTAATTTAGAGGAACAACTGCTGATGACTTTGGAGTATCTTAGAGAATATCGTACTTATTTTCATATAGGTCAAAGTTATGGGATTAGTGAAAGTTCAGCATATAAAGGGGTCAAATGGTTAGAAGACATACTAATCAAACATCCAAATTTTGTACTTCCAGGACGTAAGACCTCAGTACATGACAAAAAGATTAACATGATATAATAATTGATAATCGTGGTATTAATGGCTTAATAAATATATCTATGATGTCGATTAATTCCTGTTTCATTTTATCTTGGTTGAGATAT
>JAHFPS010000075.1 GCA_023269695.1 Rickettsia sp. | reverse complement strand
ATTCCCCACGATTTAAAGAACGGTGAACACATTTACGCATCTCTTCATCATCTACATAATCTAGTATATACAAGCTCATTATTATTTTATCTAACTCAATAAGTGCTTTAAGTGTATCATTAGATTTGTAGGATGATAGCTTCCTGACAATATTACTTTGAGTATTCTCCTTAAGTGCTAACGTTGCAAGAATTCTTAAAATATTGTCAGTTTCCTTGATTATTAGATTCTTATTAGCTTGCTTACAAGGTTTTATAATATATTTCTTATACTTACTTATATCATCAAAGCTTACCAAATTATTACGTGCCTTTTGATCAAGCTTAGTAAATCTTGGCATAAATCTATAACCAAACATATAGAGCAGAACAAAATTAATTCGATTAATACTATGCATATCACCAGATACTGCAGAAATTTTAATATCACTGGTATTACTTTTTAAGGAATCAAGAAGATAATGACTTTCATGTTCATTTGAGCCTATTATTTTAGTACATAATGGCAAACAGTTAGCAAATAATGTATAAGCCGAAACTCCTTTACCTAAACCATAATATTTTGAAGAATACCTAGCTTTTATTGTATTGTATCTTGTTTCTAGTTTTTGTCCATCTACACTGGCATGAATACCATAATCGGCGAGTGTATATTTCTCAAATATTGGTAACTTTTCTACTCTATTTAACACAACATCGCTTGATGAAACCAATGTTTTGTAACGAATGAAATTATTATATGTCGATAATAAATCTTGCTCTTTAATATCACTGATGTCTTTCATACGATAAATATCGTTACCTGTAGCTTTAGCAACCAAACAGGCAGCTATAGCAGATTCCTCCGGCTGATTTTTACTATAAGTAGGTAATACATGTGTAAATTTCTTCATGAAACCAGTATGATGATTAGTAAATCTAATAATTTGGCTTATGGCAGCTATATCCATACTATCATAAAAAGGATTATTAATACTATCTTCTGCTTTTTTATAAGGTAGCCTCCAACGAACTAGCTCATTTTCCTTATTATATTTTATTTTAATTTTGTTATTTGTACCAGAATTAATTCTTTGATTAACTTCATGATAACGTTCCTTTAATGACGATTCTAATTGGTTTAATATTTGTTCAATGCTAATTGATGTCAACTGACTTTCAATACTTTTGATTATACTTTCCTTGCTTTTACTCCAATACTCTATCTCTAAGAGTTCATCGTCAAGAGATTTATAGCTTAAGCTATCTTTTATGGTAACAATTCCTTTCGATAGATATTTTTCAATTATGGAGTATAACATAAATTCATAAGAATCAGCATTAATAGATATTACTTTCTTTCTCCCTTTCTTAGGTTTAACTTTCGTAATTACATAGCTTTTTAGCGAAGAAGGAATAAATTCAAGTGGAATGTCTTCAAATTTATAGTCGCTAAATGATTTACTACTATCAAAATGAGCTTTTAGAAATGAAATGGCTTTACTAATCGATTCAGACTCAGTTTGGAAGTCTAGCACTTTAAAAATTAACCTAGTATTTTGTTTGATTGCATGGGCATTATTCTTATAATACTCCCACCTATAATAGTCGGGATTAAGATGGGGTTTCCTAATTTTCTGAATAAATTGCTGAAACTTATTCTTAGGAATAATACCAAAAGATCTATCACGAAGCTCACTGTCAGGAACATTTTTATTTATATGAAACGATAGGATATTTGCTGCTAGGTTGCGATGCTTTTTATCTGTTATTTCAGCTTGATAAATTGCTTCTTTCTGATAAATATCAGCATTGTCGATATAGCCATTAACTCTATGAATAAAACTGCTAGCAAGATGGTCATTAATTTTTAGAAACCTGTAGTGAATGTAGCATAGCAGATATAGTCTCGCAAGATTTGGTTGCTTAAGGTTTCGTAATCCATATATAGTATACTGACCAGCCAGCTCAGCATAATGTGCCACATTCTGCTCTGAAATACCTAGTTGCTTTATAATTTCAATTGAACGATGATATATCTTGACCAACAATTTGTTTTTCTCTACACTTGATCTTATTTCATTGGTAGTAAAATCCTTTTGATCTTTTTTGATAAGAGTAAGCTGATAAAATAGATCGTTTTTTTTAAGAAGATCACCTAAAGACTTACGCAATGAATTATCCATGATTGTATACAGCTTATTGCTTATTCTTAGTTTTTCAGTAGTCCAAGCATCAGATATCAAATCTTGCAACGTTGAATATGCTGGTCTTACTACTTTATACTGATGACAATAATCTAGAAGAGAATCAAATAAGTATCTTGGAACAGAATGCTGCTTTACCAATGATTTAAGATGGGCAAACATACTACTCTTAAAATTCTTGGAATATAAAATCATTTCATGCTTGTTTAAGATAGCCTGGCGATTTGCGTAATATTGACGGTTACTTATTTGTTTCGTTGGAAAGGTACTGCCTGAGAAATAAGTCTTGATAATAAATCTTACATCTTCTTTTACTCCTTGAAATGTAAAAGAAAAAAAATATTGTGATACTCGGAAATATCCCAAGTGTAGGATATAATTAATTTTTCCTGGAATATTACTAATAGTATTTAAGTGATTTTTATCTACTTCATCTAATTCAAAAACAAATTGACGCTCCTCATCATTCAGTTTAGGTATTTTATATAATTTATCAAAATCATCATTTGATAGAATTCTTAGTCTTGCCATAATTAAATTTACTATTCCAGAAACATATGTTTTAGGTGTCCCAATATTATCTCGTCTTTTTTTACTATTATCTATACAAAAAATTGTTCCAAAACTAATATCAATTGCTTTATAATCAAAGTACCCTATTATTCAAGTTTTTGGAACAAATTTTTTAAATATAAGGAGCTAAAATGAAATTCGGTTATGCTAGGGTTTCAAAAAACGAACAAAGTTTAGATATTCAAATACAAAAATTAACACAAGTCGGTTGTGATGAAATTTTTAAAGAAAAAGTTTCAGGAGCTAAAGACGATAGATCCCAATTGAATCTACTTATTGGCAAGTTAAGGAAGGGAGATACTATTTGCGTTGTCCGTCTTGATCGTTTGGGAAGAAGAATGACAAAACTGATTACTCTTATAAATGATTTTAAAATTAAAGGTGTTGAATTTATTTCTTTAGAAAATAATATTGATACTACAACTTCTATGGGTATGCTACTTTTTAGCATGTGTGCAGCATTTTCCGAAATGGAGCGTGAGCTTATTACCGAACGAGTTAAAGCGGGTTTGGATGCTGCTCATAGTAAAGGAAGAAAAGGGGGTAGACCTCAAGCTCTTACGCCTGATAAACTTAAAAAATTAAAATCATTAACAAAATCACAAGATTTTTCTGTAACAGAAATTTGTCATATGGTAGGAATTAGCCGTTCTACATATTATAGAGCGGTCACAAGAAAATTAGCAAAATAACAGATATCAATTTATCTATCAAAAAAAACATGAAAATTGCCTTAAAGCTTAATCCCTTGAGTTAAGGGGGATTCAAGGCTACACCACCCCATTAATTTAGAATTAACTTGCCCTCTGTAAGTAGCATAAGTAAAGCCCTAAAGACCCATTGCGAGAAAATTCGTACCTTCCCGCAGGGAACCCCTTGTTCGGAAGGGTACAATTTTTCTTAATTTGAGTCTGTCATAATGATTGTGTAAGTTGAAAAAAGTAGTAAAAATAAGATTACGAAAGAACACTTACATGAGGTTAATATGAAGAAGAAAACAAAAACAATAAATCAATCTGTAGAAAAAGTAGTGTCATAACTCTTGTCACAAAGCAATCCATCAGAAATTTTTGGCAAAGATGGGATATTGCAAGAGTTAAAAAAACAACTAGTTAATAAGATTCTAGAAAAAGAGATGGAATCTTATATTGGATATGAGAAGCATTCCAAGGATGAGAAAGAATTTGAAAACAGACGCAATGGTAGTTATGAGAAGACTATAATAGATGAAGATGGTCGGAATATAACAGTAGATGTTCCAAGAGATAGAGAAGGAGAATTTGAACCCCTATTAATTCCTAAGGGAGTTCGACAATTTAAAGGGTTTGATGAGAAGGTAATATCTCTGTATGCAAGAGGTATGACCACAAGGGAGATACAAGGACATTTAGAGGAAATCTATTCTACCAAAGTATCTGCAGAGTTAATATCTAAAGTAACTGACGGAGTTTTGGAGGATATTATAAATTGGCAGAATCGTCCCCTTGATAGTATATATCCGATAATATATCTTGACTGCATATATGTTAAAGGAAGAGACAATCACACTATAATAAATAAAGCAGTTTATATAGCTATAGGTGTTAATATGGAGGGTAAGAAAGAGCTACTTGGTATTTGGGTTGGCAAGAATGAAGGTTCTAAATTTTGGATGCAAGTAGTAACTGAGCTAAAGAACAGGGGAATTGAAAAGATATATGTTGCTTGTGTAGATGGTCTAAAAGGCTTTCCTGAAGCTATAAATAGTGTTTTTCCTAAAACTATTGTACAATTATGTATCGTGCATATGGTTAGGAATTCTACCAAGTACGTATCATATAAAGATTTAAAATCGGTAACAACTGATTTAAAGAAAATTTATACAGCAATAAACGAGGCGGAAGGGATTAGAGAGCTACAAAACTTTAGTAAAAAATGGGACGAAAAATATCCAGTAATTTCTGACATGTGGCAACGTCTTTGGTCAGGTATAGCCCCGCTTTTTAGCTTTCCTGAAGGGATTAGAAAGGCAATATATACTACTAAT
>JAHFPS010000074.1 GCA_023269695.1 Rickettsia sp. | reverse complement strand
CAGATGGAAGCTTTTAAAAAAACTTTAGCTCAGTGGTTGCCGCCGCCAATGCACAGTCTAAATTGCAAGGACTTGAATTACAAGTGATGTTTCAAGATGAGTCTCGTTTTGGACGGATAAACTTGCCTAGACACTTATATCTTTAAATTATGATATAAGTGTCTAGCATAAGTCATTATAGTTGGTAATTTTGGTGTCGAAACTCCTCAACTAATCTTTGACTTATGCAGAAAATCTAATATAAATTATTATTTACATTGATTTCAAGATCTATTATATCATATTCATAACTTATAGCTAACCCATTAAGGTTCTAGGAGACTGTCGGAGATGACTAATTAATTATATTTTGAGCTATTTTTCGGCGAGAATAAATAGGATTTTCGCAGGAATAGTGTACCTATTTCAAGAAAATCATGTTTATTCGCAGCCAAAAAGAGCCAAATATAGAATTACTTTAGTCATTTCCGACAGTCTCCTAGATAGCCTCTCCGTCATTGCGAGGAGCTACTTTAGCTATGTGAATAAAGCTATTAGTTATAAAACTGCACCTCAAGGAATACTAATGATGTTTCATCATAATAATTATTGGCTTAATATCTATAAACCTAAAGGCATCAGCTCAGCAAAGCTTGTTTCTATAGTTAAGAGAAACCTTGCAGGAGCTAAAGTTGGTCATTGTGGAACCTTAGATGTTGAAGCGGAAGGTGTACTACCTTTAGCAATTGGTGAGGCAACAAAGTTAGTACGAATTCTGGTAGATGCAAAGAAAACTTACATTTTTACCTTACAGTTTGGTAAACAAACTGATACAGCAGATGCCTCGGGTAAAGTAATAGGCGTTACTGATTATATTCCTAACGAAGTCGATTGTCATAATATCTGTAAAAAATTCATAGGTACAATTAAACAACGTCCCCCTGCCTTTTCTGCTATAAAAGTTAATGGTATTAGGTCTTATAAATTAGCACGAGAAAATTTGGCAGTAGAATTAACCCCTCGGAATATTGAAATATATAATCTAGAATATCTTAATTTTAATCATCAAAATAATCAAGCTACCTATAGGGTGGAATGCTCTAAGGGTACGTATGTAAGGACTCTAGCAGAAGATATTGCTTTATCCTTGCAAAGTTTAGCATTTGTGCTAGAATTACAGCGTACTAAAGTTGGAATATTTACAGCATGTGATGCTATTAAATTAACAGAACTTGATGAACAAAATCAAGGTATAAAGAAATTCCTTGAAGAAAAAAGTATAAAGATTGAAGCAGTACTGGACGACATCCTGGTACTTGATGCTACTACTGACCAAGCTAAAAAAATTATTTATGGTCAAAAATGCTATTTTGATTGTCTTGAAAAAATTGAGTTAGTTTGGATTCGATACCAAGACTCTCTATTAGCAATTGGTAGCTTGAGTGAAAATTGCTTTAATTCTTTACGAGTATTTAACCTATAAAATAAACATGGAGATTACTGATGTCGGTTACAGCACAGCGTAAGCAACAATTAATTACAGAATATGCTACTAAAGAAAATGATACTGGTTCCAGTGAAGTGCAATGTGCAATTCTCACTGAAAGAATCAGCAACTTAACAGAGCATTTTAAAACTAATCACAAAGATTTTTCCTCAAGAAGAGGATTATTAATGTTAGTTGGTCGTAGGCGTCGATTATTAGATTACATTAAAAAACAAAGTTTAAGCAGATATTTGTTGTTGATTAATAAACTAGGAATAAGAAAATAAAATAAAACCCGGCTAAAAAATCAAAGAATTAGCCGGGTTTTTTGTTAATTAAATAAGGAAAAAGAATGTTTGAAGAAATAACTAAAACGATAGAATTAGGTGGGAAAACACTTGAATTAACGACTGGTAAAATTGCTCGTCAAGCTGATGGAGCAGTTATGGTAAAAATGGGAGGGACTGTCTTATTATGCACTGCCGTAAGTGCCAAAGAAGCTAAAGAAGGGATAGGATTCTTTCCTCTCACTGTACATTATAAAGAAATGGCATTTGCTGCTGGTAAAATACCTGGCGGTTTTTTTAAAAGAGAGGGCAAAGGCTCAGAAAAAGAAGTACTTGTCTCACGCTTGATCGACCGACCAATTAGACCATTATTCCATCCCGCTTTTCTTAATGAAACCCAAGTAATTTGTACTGTTCTTTCACACGATCCTGAGTGTAATAGTGATATATTAGCAATTATCGGAGCATCAGCTGCATTAGCTTTATCTGCAGCACCCTACCAACATATAGTAGCAGCCAGCAGAGTTGGTTTGGTAGATGATAAATTCATCCTAAATCCTTCATTTAACCAGTTAAAAACTAGTAAACTGGACTTAGTAGTGGCAGGAACTGATACATCAGTTATGATGGTTGAGTCTGAAGCCGATTTATTATCCGAAGAACAAATGCTAGAAGCTATTGAATTTGGTCACAAATCATTGCAGCCTGTAATTGAATTGATTAATGATTTAGTAAAAATTGCTGGGAAGCCTAAATTACAGCCTACCGAATTATTCCCTACTAGCTTAAAAGAACAAATTAGCAGCATAGTGCAAGAAGATATTAAAAATGCTTTTTCTATTAAATTAAAACAAGAAAGACTATTAGCGGTAAAACATGTTTATGATACAATTAAGCGGCACTTTGCAGAAGATATTGCTAATAATAATCTCACTAACTCACAAATTGAATTCGCTCTTAAAGAAGTAGCATCAGAAGTACTGCGTCAAGACGTATTAAAGAAAAATATCCGTATAGATGGTAGAAAACCTGAAGATATAAGAAATATAGCTTGCGAAGTAGCGATACTACCAAAAACACATGGTTCAAGCTTATTTACTAGAGGAGAAACGCAAAGTTTAGTAGTCACTACACTCGGTACTGGTCAAGATGAACAAATCGTTGATAGTTTAGACGGTGAATATAAAGAGCGTTTTATGCTTAACTATATTTTTCCCCCTTACTCAGTAGGAGAGGCAACTCCAGTGAGGGCTCCTGGTCGCAGAGAAATAGGTCATGGCAAACTAGCATGGAGAGCCATTAACCGCATGTTGCCAACTAAAGAACAGTTCCCTTATTCCATTAGGGTGGTGTCAGAAATTACCGCCTGTAATGGCTCATCATCCATGGCTACTATTTGCGGTAGTTCAATGGCTCTCATGGATGCTGGAGTACCGATCAAAACTCCTATAGCAGGTATTGCTATGGGTTTGATAAAAGAAGGAGATAAGTTTGTAATTTTATCTGATATTATTGGCGATGAAGATAATCTTGGAGATATGGATTTTAAAGTAGCTGGTGGCACGGAAGGCATAACCGCCCTACAAATGGATATTAAAATATCTGGCGTAACATTTGAAATAATGAAACATGCTTTAGTTCAAGCAAAGATTGGTCGTGTTCATATTTTACAAGAAATGGATAAGGCTATTAATAAAACCAATAACAATATTAGCCAATATGCACCTTGTATTCATAGCTTTAAAATTGATAAAGATAAAATTAGAGATGTTATAGGACCTGGCGGTAAAGTAATACGCGAGATTTGTGATACAACATCGGCTAAAATTGACATAAGCGACGATGGTAATGTAACTGTTTCTGCGGTAGGCAAAGAAAAGCTAGATATGGCAATCGCCAAGATTAAGTTAATTGCCATTGAGCCTGAAATTGGTGGCATATTCAATGGAACGGTTGTCAAAATATTAGATTCCGGAGCGTTTATCAATTATTTAGGTAATCGTGATGGATTCATCCATATTAGTGAAATCTCAAAAGAACGTATTGAGTCTGTATCTAGTGTTTTAAAACATGGTGATATAGTAAAAGTTAAGCTTATTGGTTTTGACAATAAAGGCAAAGCCAAATTAACCATAAAAAATATTGATGCTACCACTACTCCAGACGTTGCAAATAATCAGAAATCTGAAGCCTATAAAGATAACACTGATAATAATGGTAATAAACGTGAATCTGGTAGAAAATGGCAAAACAACAAACCATCTACTGAGGATGAAATAGTAACTAAAGAACGTAAGTACTTTAATTAAAGTTTATAGTTCCCGAATAGCATTTGCCCATATCAAACTGGCGTCATTGCAATACCACATAATGGTCGTGGCAATCCAAATAACCACTTTCTTGGATTGCTTCGTCGCTACTAAAGTAGCTCCTCGCAATGACGGTGTACCTTAACAAAATATTTGTGGGTAATAGTAAGCTACTAAAGTAGCTCCTCGCAATGACGGTGTACCCTTACAAAATATTTGTGGGTAATAGTAAGCTACTAAAGTAGCTTCTCGCAATAGACTAGTCATCTCCGACAGTCTCCTAGCACATAGTGTCCTACATTTTTTATTATTATAGTAAAATAGCAAAATTATACCAGACACAAACGTCATTGCGAGGAGTGCGTAAGCACGACGAAGCAATCCAAAACATATGCTAAACAATATCTTCATATAAATTGGATTGCTTCGTCGCCACTTTAGTAGCTCCCCGCAATGACGCTTGGAGATCATCTTTTTTCCTTAAATCAACATGCATACCGAATTATACTTTCACGATAGAATAAAAAATGTAGGGTACTATGCGATTACTTCTTCGTATGATATTTACTTCTATTACTTAGTTTGCGGACAAGATTTATAACTTTCTTATACTAATAATCTTTCAATATAGAATTAATAGGATTAACAATCCAATTCCAACTAGTGATAGACTTAACAATTTGAGGACTTGCTTCATATGTTAAGATAGCATCTGACATTCTAT
>JAHFPS010000008.1 GCA_023269695.1 Rickettsia sp. | reverse complement strand
CAGACTCCGTACAAGTAAAGCATATTTCGCTTCACTCGTCCATACCATCATTCTTAGCAACGGCGGAAATCTAGATCCCGCTACTTTCGCAGGAATGACACAAAAATGGATTGCTTCGTCGCCACTAAAGTGGCTCCTCGCTAATAGACGAAAGTTTACTATGGCTAAATGCTAATCGGGTTAGCTATAGGTAATGAAATTTTAACCAATAAACCGCCTAAAGTTTTACTATCCTGCAAAGATATTGTACCATTATGATCAATAATTATTTCTTTAGTAATAGCCAGACCAAGTCCAACATTCCCTGAATTATTAAGTGAACGTGATTTATCTGAACGATAAAATGCTTTAAATACTAATAATTTTTCTTCATCTTTTATGCCAATTCCATTATCTTCAATCTTTATTATTACATTAGCAGAGCTAGAATATATAGTAATTCTTATTTTTGTAGAATATTTTATAGCATTACTTATTATATTAGATATTGCACGCTCAAAGGTGGTAGGCTTAATTTGTGCGTATACTGGCTGCTCTGTGGAGATTAACTCAATATTGGCAGACCATTTATTTATGATATTTGATATCCAAGAAGATAATTCGATTATTTGGTCTTCTTCTCCATTTTCCCCTCTAGCAAAGTCAAGATATGATTTTATCATTTGTTGCATAATAAGTATATCTTCCTTAAGACCTTCTGTTTCCTCAGATTTGTTCATTAACTCTAATTGTAGCTTCATTCTAGTTAAGGGAGTACATAAATCATGCGAAATCATAGCAAGCATTCTAGTTCTTTTGGTAATTTGTTTTTCAATTCGTTCTTTCATTTTAAGAAAAGCAATACCAGCTTTTTTGATTTCTTTTGCACCAGAAGGTTTAAATGTTTGCAATTTTGTAATTCCTTGCCCGAATTGATCAGCAGCATCTGCAAGAATTAAGATGGATTTAATTTGGTTTTTAGAGAAGATTAAGGAAACAGAAAGTAGTAAAATAGTTAAGAAAATTAACCATAAGACAAAAATATAGGCAGTTGGATTCATCAATAATTTTGCTGGAAAAGTTATTTTTATTAAACCATCGGTTAATTGAAATAGTACTTCAATTCTTCCTGTATCATTAAGCTTTACTATATTATTTTTATTAATTTTTACGTTAATGATATTTTTAAAAATTTCTAATTCTTCACTAATTCTAGGTTGTTTACGTGGCAAGGTTAATTCTGGATAAAGCTGATACGATAAATTTAAATAATTTGTTGCTATGTTATTCTTTTCTAATAGATTATTCTCTTCTTTTTCAAGAAGAGAAATAATCTCATTAGCAATAATATTGCTAGTATAGTAAGAAACATTATACCAGTGACGATCATAGAACAAAAATACCGCTAGAACTTGTCCTATTAATGTCGGAACAATGATAATGAGCACAAATCTAGCTAGTAAGGTTTGTGGTATAAATTTATGTATAGATAGCATATCCGCTATTCCGAATGGTTTTTAGATATTTTGGTTCTTTAGGATCATCTTCAATCTTACTTCTTATTCTGACAATTTGTACATCGATAGAACGAGGGCTAAGACCGCCCATTATTTTTGATAACTCATCACGTTTCATTTCTTGTCCGATGTTGTTTAGTAATACTTCTAGCAATTTTTGCTCTGTAGAGCTTAATGGTACAAGCTGATTATTTTTTATAAATTCCTTTGACTCGAAATTATAATAATTATTACCTAATCGTTTGATTTTATCTTGTTTTTTATAATTATTGTAGCTATTTAATAGATTATTGATTCTTAGTAATAATTCTTTCGGTTCAAAAGGTTTAGTCAGATAATCGGATGCACCGGATTCTAAGCCTTTGATACGATCATTGGGTTCTGATAATGCAGTTAGCATAACAATTGGTACAAGGTCTTTAGTAGCTCTTATAGTTTTGGCAAAATCAAGTCCTGTAACATTTGGCAACATGACGTCTAAAATAATTAAGTCATAAATAGAAGATTTTAATAATTCCTCAGCTCCTTCGACAGAAGATGTTGTTGATACTAAAAAGCCGTTTTTATACAAAAACTGTTTTAAAAGTTTTTGTATTCTAGTATCATCATCAACTACAAGAATGTGGGGTTTCGAGCTTTGCATAAATAAATTTTCTGTGATAAAAATTACTATAGTTTAATAGTGGAATATTGACAATGACAATAATACAAGAAAATATATTAACTGAAAAGCTGTTTAAAAATCTTAATCAACTATCAGGTTATATTTGGATTAATGGTAGATTTATTGATTGGCAGGCAGCTAAGATACACGCTCTTACTCATAGTTTACATTATTCTGGTGGAGTTTTTGAAGGAGAAAAAGCCTATGATGGCAAAATATTTAAATTAGAGGAACATACCCAACGTTTGATAGAGTCGGCAAGAACTTTAGGTATAGAGGTACCATATAGTTTTGAAGAAATTATAAAAGCTCATCACCTGCTTATAGTAAAAAATAATATTAAAGATGCGTATATTCGTCCATTAATTTGGTTTGGTAGCGAATCTCTTAATCTGACTAATGCAAATTTATCGGTTAATTTATTAATAGCTGCTATTCCATCAACTCCTAGAGTTTCTAATGATTTAAGTTTGCATATTGCTCGTTGGAGGAAATGTCATCCAAACTCACTGCCACCACAATGTAAATCATCAGGACATTATAATATGATGATAGTATGTCAGAAAGAAGCTAAGTCTTTGGGTTATGATGATGCAATTTTATTAGATTGGCGGGGGTATATTGCTGAATGTACTACGACAAATATCTTTTTTGTTAAAGGGGAACAATTATTTACCCCGATAGCTGATAGTTTTTTAAATGGTATAACACGTCAAACAATTATTGAACTTGCTAAGGAGTTAAATCTTAAGGTTACAGAAGAGTACATAACTCTAGATAGGGTAGGGGAGTTTAATGAATGTTTTATGACTGGTACAGCTGCCGAAGTTAAGGGGATTAACTCGATTAACCTTGGTGAGCAAAATATTATCTTTGAAGATAGTAAAATCACTAATTTATTAAAAAAAGAATATAATGACTTAGTGCATAGATAAATAGTGATATAATCTAGGTTTACAGAACCTAGGCATCAGAGTCATCCTGAACTCGTTTCAGGATCTATATACACTTAACAAGATCCTGAAATAAATTCAGGATGACCCCTAACTGAAACAAATTCAGGATGACATATTTTGAGGAAATGATTTATGAAAAACAATATATTCAAAGGGCTTATTACAGCTATGATAACTCCTTTTAAGGATAATAAATTAGATTTTGCTTCTGTGGAAAAGATAGTTAACTATCAAATTGCTAATAAAGTTGATGGGATAGTGGTTGCTGGTTCTACTGGTGAAGGACCTAGCTTAACTTTGCAGGAATATCAATCTTTGTTACAAGTGGTTATAGAAATTACTAACAAACGTATGCCAGTAATAGCCGGTTGTTCAGCTATGACTACTAGCACCGCTGTAGATATGGTGCAAATATCTACAAAAATTCCAGTTGATGGGTTTATGTGTAGTATTCCTTCTTACGTAAAACCAACTCAAGAAGGAATCTATTTGCATTTTGAAACTATCCATAATGCAAGTAATTTGCCAATAATGTTATATTCAGTACCTAGTAGAGCTGTAGCAGACTTCTCTGATGACACAATTATTAGGCTTAGTAAACTACCGCGTATTATTGCTCTTAAAGATGCTGGTAACGATTTAGAACGTCCCTTACGAATTAGGGCTATGGTTGAAGATTTTAATTTATTGTGTGGTAATGATGAGTTAGCATTATCTTACAATGCTCATTCGGGAGTAGGGTGCGTTTCTGTTGCATCTAATATAGTGCCTGGTTTGTGTAAGAAATTACAGGATAATTGTCGTGATGGTAATTACAGGCAAGCCTTGCAAATCCAACAGCAATTATTACCTATATATAAGGCATTATTTGCAGAATCTAACCCAATACCGGTAAAATATGCTGCGGTAAGATTAGGGTTATGTTCTAATGAATTAAGGTTGCCTTTAACTTCAGCTGGCAAAGTCACTGAGGAGAAAATAAATAAAGCTATGGACTATGTCGGAATATAAAAAAGTAATAGCTCAAAATAAAAAGGCATATTTCAATTACTTTATTGAAGAAAAAATTGAAGCTGGCATAATATTGACTGGTAGTGAAGTTAAATCATTGCGTCAAGGAAAAGCCAGTATAGAAGATAGTCATGCCGAAAATTCGGCAAATGAAGTGTTTTTGTATAATTGTCATATTGCGGAATATGAAAAAGCTAACAGATTTAATCATTCGACCAGAAGAACCCGCAAGTTGCTTCTTAATTCGAGTGAGATAAAGAAAATAATTGGTAAGATTCGCCTAAAAGGGTATACTCTTGTTGCTCTTTCTTTATATTTCAATAAGAAAAATAAAGTAAAAGTTGAGTTAGGCATAGCAAAAGGTAAAAAATTACATGATAAGAGACAGACAATTAAAGAACAAGATTGGAAAAGGGATCAAGGACGGATTATGCGGGTGAAATAATAGTTTACTTATTAATACTCCGTCATTGCGAGGATCAATTTTGTGACGACGAAGCAATCCAATCTAATGAATAGTGGATTGCCACTACACTCACGTGGTCTCGCAATGACGAGTTTATAGATGCAGACGTCATTGCGAGGAGTGTGTAAGCACGACGAAGCAGTCCATTTTTGTTACTTTTATGGATTGCTTCGTTGACCTACGGTCTTCCTTGCAATGACGAAGTAATGCTAGTCTTGATTAGCTATAATAGGTTTAATAAGAACATTAAGAAAAAATCAACGAAACAGATTATTAACGGTAAATTAATGACCATAACTCCTGATTACTTAATTGAAAGAAAGCAAAATAAAGCAAAATTAATGCTTTGGAAATTAGCAACAATTTTTATGTTTATAGTATTAATTGTGGGTATAATTAAGCAATTTGATTTAACTGGTTATGAATATGTGCCTACTAATAGTAAATATATAGCTGCGGTTTTAATAGAAAATATCATTCTTGAAGATGCAAAACGTGATACACGATTAGAGAAAATCATTGATGATGAGCAGATTAGTGCTCTAGTGGTTAACGTCAATTCTCCTGGTGGAACTGTCGTTGGTTCAGAGAAAATTTATAATCTGCTCAGAAAAATATCAGCAAAAAAGCCGGTAGTGGTGGTTATGGGTACATTGGCAGCTAGTGGAGGATATTTGATATCCTTAGGAGGTGATTACATAATTAGTCATAATGGAACGATTACCGGGTCAATTGGTGTAATTTTTCAAACTCTAGAAGTTACAGATTTAGCAAGGACTTTAGGTATTACCTTTAATAATTTTAAATCTGGAGAATTAAAGGCAGCTCCCAATCCTACTGAGAAAGTCACAGAAGCTGTTCGCCAGGCTATAATGTCCAATATATTGGATACTTATGATTATTTTATTGAATTAGTTGCTTTAAGAAGGAATATACCAATTGAAAAAGTCAGGGAAATAGCTGATGGTCGGATATATTCTGGTCGCCAAGCTTTAAAGCTAAAACTTGTTGATGCTGTGGGTTCACAGGATGATGCGATTAAATGGTTACAAGAAATAAAAAAAATTGATAAGGACTTAAAGGTAAAAGAATTTAGAATAAAACCTAAACCAAGATTTCTTGAAATTATTATGGAAGATTTTGATAATCTTTTGCCAAGTTTTTTCAAAAATAAATTTCAAGGGTTGGGAGCAATTTTTTGATTTATGGCAAAAAAGTCTGACCTAGTAAATAAAATATCGGAGAATCTTAGTTATCTTTCCAGGGAGGATATAAAAGATTCTGTAGATTTGGTTTTGGAATATTTGCAATCTAGCTTAACGCAGCAACATCGTATTGAAATTAGAGGCTTTGGTAGTTTTTCTATTAGGGAACGGAAATTCCCAAATAGTAAGCAGTCATATAAGACCGTCTATTATCGTATGCCTAAAAATTATGGCAACCGCGTGAAGAAAATATAGGGTCTTGAAAGATTATTAGTGAAGAGCCACTTACGGTGGACGATGAAGCAAAGTCCTGCAACGTCATTGCGAGGAGCTACTTTAGTAGCGACGAAGCAATCCATAAAAGTAATCAGAAATGGATTGCCACTACACTCACGTGGTCTCGCAATGACGTTGAAATCTTACACTTGCTTCTCTGCTTATAGTTTTCTCGCAATAACCATTCGTCATATTTGACAAGACATCCTATCGCCTTTATTGTTTAGTTATTTCTTATAATTAGTGTAGTTATGACTTTAGAAGAATTTCGTCAGAAATATAATTATGATCAATCAACTAAGATGATGCAACAATATTTAGACATCAAATTTGCTAATATTGATTGTCTTTTATTATTTAGGATGGGTGATTTTTATGAAATGTTTTTTGAGGATGCCATTCTTGCTAGTCAAGTTTTAGGTATTGCTCTGACTAAAAGAGGTTCTAATGGTGATTGTGAGATCGCTATGTGTGGTGTCCCTCATCATGCTCTTGAGACCTATTTAAATAAATTAATTGAAGAAAATTACAAAGTTGCTATTTGCGATCAATTAGAGACGCCAGAAGAAGCAAAAAAACGTGGTGGTTATAAAGCTGTAGTAAATAGGGACGTAACGCGTATCATCACCCCAGGTACTGTTATTGAGGAATCTTTAATTGATGTTTGTACACCTAATTATTTGGTAAGTTTAGTTTTACTAAAAAACAGAGCGTCAATTTGTTATGTGGATATCTCTACTTCAGAAATCTCAGTTATCGAAATTCTGCAGAATGAGATTATCAACGAACTGTCACGTCTTAAGCCCAAAGAGATTTTACTTAGCGAAAGTTTGAGAGGGCAACAATTAGCTAATAATATTCATAGCCAATTGCATTTCCGTATCTCATATCAAGTTGATAGTTTTTTTGCTAGTAAAAAATGCCATAAAATTATTTTAGATTTTTATAAAATCAATAATCTAAAAGCCATAGGTGAAATATCCGAATGTCAAATAAGTAGTATTGGTAGTGTCTTAGAATATTTATCTTTGACCCAAAAGCAAAATATACCTTCTCTACCTTTACCTCGGTTGGTTAATTACCATAATTTTATGATTATTGATTCGGCAACTCGGCGGAATTTGGAAATTACTAGTAATTTATTAGGGAAAACCAAGGGTAGTGTCCTTGCTACTATTGATCATACCGTTACTAAAGCTGCCAGCCGTCTATTATATCACTTTTTATCTACACCACTAATAGATATTGATGAAATAAATTCTCGACAAAATATAACAGAGTTTTTTTATACAAATATTGCAATAGTAGGAAATATTAGAACATTACTCAAAAAAACTGGAGATTTAGAACGTTGCTTGTCTAGAATTATGATGAATCGTGGTTCAGGACGAGATTTGCTAAATATTAAATATACGTTAAATGCTGCACTGGAAATAAAGGGAGAATTTATTGCTCATTACGGGTTAAATCTGCCAGACTATATAGAAAACTTAATCAAACCATT
The DNA here is from genome assembly GCA_023269695.1 of Rickettsia sp. GTDB lineage: Bacteria > Pseudomonadota > Alphaproteobacteria > Rickettsiales > Rickettsiaceae > Tisiphia. Next base: position 37,529 of record JAHFPS010000008.1, on the reverse strand, counting down.
ATCTGGCAATGAACAGTTATATTCCTTAATAGACCAGGCAATTAGAGAAGATGCACCAAATAATATCAATGAAGGAGGGGTAATAAATCATCATTATCATCCTAAACTACAAGAATTATATGATCTAATTAATAATGGCAAATCACATATAGAGAAACTAAAAAATCTATATCGCCTTGATACTGGCATTGAAACTCTAAAAATATCTCATAATAATGTACTTGGGTTATTTATTGAAATTACCCTAAGACACAGTGATAAGATGGTAGACACCAAATTTATTCACCGACAAACAACTTCTAATGCTAGTCGATATACTACTATTGAATTGCAGAAATTAGAAAGCGATATGGTGAATAGCAGAAGTTTAGCGGTTAGTCTTGAGCTGGAATTATATAATAAAATATGCGGGCAAGTTATTGATAATGCTATGTTTTTGCGATTGCTTAGCTGTTCTTTGAGTCAGCTTGATGTATTCTGTAATTTCGCCTATATTGCCGATGAATATAATTATGTTAGACCAGTTTTAACTAATGATTTAACTTTTGAAATTATCAAGGGACGTCATCCAGTTGTTGAACAAAGCTTGTTCACCAATAAAAAAAGCTTTATTGACAATAACTGTACTTTATCGGAAGCTAATAGAATTTGGTTGATTACTGGACCTAATATGTCTGGTAAAAGTACTTTTTTGCGGCAAAATGCCCTAATAGCCATATTAGCACAAATTGGTAGTTTTGTGCCAGCCACAAGTGCCAGGATAGGTGTTGTTGACAAGATATTTAGTAGAATAGGGGCAGGGGACGATTTACAAGCAGGGCAGTCGACTTTTATGGTGGAAATGCTAGAGACCTCAGCTATTTTAGCACAATCTACTAAAAATTCCTTGGTGATACTAGATGAGGTTGGGCGGGGAACTTCGACATATGATGGCGTATCAATTGCATGGTCAGTGCTGGAATATATTCATGATAATCTAAAATGTCGGTGTTTATTTGCTACGCATTATCATGAATTAACCAGTATGAGTAATTTCTTACCCAGCTTAAAAAATTATACAGTTGCAATTGAAGAATTAGGAAAAGAAATATTATTTTTGCATAATATTATCGAAGGGGCTGCTGATAAATCTTATGGAATTCATGTAGCCTACTTAGCGGGGCTACCAAAATCTGTTATAATTAGGGCGAACGACATTTTAACAAAATTAGAAAAAACCGCTACTAGCAAAAATAAGAATATATTAAATACCGAATCAAACAATTTAAGTTTATTTAACTTACCAGTAGAAAGTAAAAAAGAGATAAAATTCAATAAGTTAGAAGAAGAAATTAATAAAATCGATCCCGATCAACTCTCCCCTAAGGAAGCCTTAGAGTTGGTATATAAGTTAAAGGGACTGATTGTTGAGTAATATAGCTAGTAAACGTTTATGATTTGGGTTTGTGGAACGGTTTATTTGACTTTACAAAAAGTATACATTATATTTAATAGTATATAATATATAAAAAGTATATCTATGCATACAATTACATCAAAGCTACCAGATGATCTTTATAATAGATTAAACCAACTTGGAAAAACTATAGATAGAAAGAAAAGTTATCTTATCAGAAAAGCAGTAGAGAGTTTTTTGCAAGAAAAGGAAGATTATTTTATAGCTTTGCATAGATTGGAGCAAAAAAATCCTAGGATATCTTTAGAGCAGTTAGAAGATAATTAGTTAGAAGAGGAAGCGGTTTTAGATAGTGTACTTTAAAAGTCGTATGTAATCAACGTCATTGCGAGGAGGCGTGAGCCAACGAAGCAATCCATTGTTGTGTCATCCCTGCGTAGGCAGGGATCTAAAATAGTGTCAAAAAACTCTAGAATATTATAGATTCCCGCCTACGCGGGAATGACAACTTACAATTGCTTCGTCGGTCTCATGACCTCCTCGCAATGACGGAGTAATGATGACGTAGACTTTTGCGAAGAGTCTAACGACTTTAATTTTTAATAGGGTTATCCTACATGTCAATAGCACTAGAACCTAAATATTCAGTAAATGGCAAAATTTGGCAGCAGCGATTAGTTAGCGAGGATGATGTTTTAGAGCTTTGTCGTTCTGTAGGAATTAGTGATTTTCTAGCTAGGGTTCTATCCCCCCGCCTAAAGAATTTGGTACAAGCTACTGATTTTCTATCACCTAAGCTTAAGAACTTACTGCCAGATCCTTTTCATTTACTTGATATGCAAAAGGCAGTAGATAGAACCATAGAAGCCATTATAAATAAACAAAAAATCTGTATATTTGCTGATTATGACGTTGATGGTGCTACATCTTCATCGCTACTTAAGAATTTATTTAGGAACTTGGGACAAGATGTTGATATTTACGTTCCAGATCGAATTGCTGAAGGATATGGACCAACCCCAACTGCTATGCAGAAAATTAAGGATAATGCAACTAAGCTGCTTATTACCGTAGATTGTGGAGCAATGGCACATGAAGCTCTGAAATATGCATCTCTAGTAGGGCTTGATGTGATAGTGATCGATCATCATATTAGTAGTGATATATTACCTGAGGCTGTTGCTGTTGTTAATCCGAATCGTATTGATGAAACCAGCGATTATAAGTATCTGGCTGCTGTAGGAGTATCATTTTTATTTGCTACTGCCTTATTATCTGATTTAAAAAAACAAAATTTCTTTGCCAATGGTCATTGTGAGGAACAGCGAAGTGGCGACGAAGCAATTGTAAGTTGTCATTCCCGCGTAGGCGGGAATCTAGATCCCTGCTTTCGCAGGGATGACACAAAAGAGAGTAGGGATGACATAAAAGAGAACAAGGATGACACAAAAGAGAGTAGGGATGACATAAAAGAGAACAAGGATGACACAAAAGAGAGTAGGGATGACACCATTCTTATACCCAACTTAATGCAATATTTAGATTTAGTTGCACTTGGTACAGTATGTGATGTGATGCAGCTTATCCACTTAAATCGAGCCTTTGTTGCTCAGGGGTTAAAAGTTCTTCAGCAAAGAAAGAATTTGGGTATGACAACCTTATGCGACATTGCTGGTTTAAAGGAAAAACCAAACTGTTATCATTTGGGATTTGTCTTGGGACCTAGGATTAATGCCGGTGGAAGAGTTGGTAAATCATCCTTGGGAGCTAGCCTTTTATCTACCGAATGTGCCATAGAAGCAAATAGATTAGCACAGGAGTTGGAGAAACATAATAATGAGCGGAAAGTAATAGAGCTGATAATGATAGAGGAAGCTACTCAAATAGCTTTAACTCAAGAAAGTGATAGCTCATTATTTATAGTTGGTAAAGGGTGGCATCCAGGTGTTATCGGTATTGTTGCTGGAAGATTAAAGGAAAAATTTAATAAACCAGTGTCAGTTATAGCCTTAAATGATGGAATAGGTAAGGCTTCTTGCCGTTCTATCAAAAATGTTGATTTTGGTAGTAAAATTATCAATGCCAAGACGAAAGAGTTAATTGTAGTTGGCGGGGGGCATGCAATGGCTGCTGGATTTACAGTATTAGAAGAAAAATTACTAGAGTTGCAACAATTCTTAAATCACGCCTTTAAAATTGATATGAGTAATCAGAATGAGCTTACAGGCGAAAAATATGATGCTGAACTCACTACTAGTAGTGTAAATTTGCTGCTAATGGATGAGTTAAGTAAACTTGAACCATTTGGGCAAGGAAATCCTGAACCAATATTTAAATTTTCTAGTCTTTTTGTCTTGAAAGCTGACATAGTCGGGGGAAAACATATAAAATGTTTGCTGGCACCTTCTAAGGAAGCTTTTGGCTCTAAAGCACTTCCTGCTATTGCTTTTAATGCTGTATCTAGTCCTATAGAGAATATATTACTTAATATTAAGTCACATAATATTGCAGTGATTGGGTCATTAAAAATGAATAGCTGGCAAGAACGTCATACTATACAACTACAAATAAAGGACTTGATAATATGATTTTTTCTACTAGTATGAGTTTATTCGATGTCGTTGTCATTCCCGCGAATGCGGGAATCTAGATACCTGCCTTCGCAGGTATGACACCATACTTAACCGTTATATATAAGTTTTTTATGTCAAAATCTAAACAAGTAAAATCACACACTAATGTTCCTAGCGAAACAACAAACGCTCTTGCTGTAGTTCAAGAACATTATCAAGATTATCCCTATCCTTATAGAGACCCTGAAGATGAAACAAAAAGATTACTGGCGATTAGCGGTGAATTTTTGGGTGAGTTAAATTATTATTTATATCAAGGTAAGGAGGATTTTAATTCAGGTTTTCGAGTATTAATTGCCGGTGGTGGTACTGGTGATTCTACTATATACATGGCAGAGCAGCTAAAAAATAAAAATGCCGAAGTGGTATATTTAGATTTTAGCAAGCCAAGCATGGAGATCGCTCAAAAACGTGCCGAGAAACGCGGTCTTACCAATATTAAATGGGTATATGATTCTATCTTAAATATTCCAAAGCTTAATTTAGGTAAGTTTGATTATGTTAATTGTTCAGGAGTACTGCACCATTTACAAAGCCCACCTGATGGTTTAAAGATTTTAAAGGATTCTCTAACTGACCATGGAGCAATTGGGGTAATGGTTTATGCCAAATATGGTCGTACTGGACTATATCAGGTGCAAGATATTATGAAAATGGTAAACCAGGGGGTTAGTAATAGGGTAGAGGAAATAATGAATGTCAAGGCTGTTATGGCTGGTTTCCCTGCAACTAATTGGTATATACGTGGGCAAGAGCTATTAGGAGACCATATTATTTTCGGTGATGTAGGTTTATATGATATGTTCTTGCATAAACAAGATAGGGCTTATTCTATTCCAGAATTATACGAATTTATTGATAATGCAGGTTTAAATTTTGTTGAATTTTCTGATGTTAGCGAAAAATTAGCTCTAAGAATTGAGAACTATATTAGTGATTTTTCTCTTTTGCAGAAAATTAAGAGGATGGATATAATAACTCAGCAAGCAATTTGTGAATTAATGGTTGGCAATATTATTAAACATAGTTTTTTTGCTTCTAATGCCAAAGATACCATTGCTACTCTTGATAATTTGGATAATGTACCATATTTTTACGGTATTGCGGGCATTGCCAAACAAATTTATGATCATATGGAAGCTAGTGCTTTGATAGCTGGTAACATCATTAATTTTACATTAAATAATTCATTGTTAAAGAATACCAATATTGCTATACCGGTTTCTAATTACACCAAATATGTTTTTAAACAAATGATAGATGGTGGTAAAAGCTTGCAGGAAATATTTGATTTAATTAGAGAAGAGTTACAGCAAGAAGTTAGTAATGAAACCCTGTTATTTGAGGTGAAGACTATATTCGCTCCATTTTTTACTACAGGAATTATGTTGCTTCATGACAAGTCAGCAAAACTTTTTTAAGTGTTTTGTAATGCTTAATCGTTAACTTCAAAAGCTGCGAAAACAGCTTTTGAAGTGGTGGGGTTGGATTACTCTGTAGGATGATCTTCAGGATTTTCGCCTATCATTAGAAGCTGATTATTGTCCTCACTACTAGTAGTAGGAACAGAATTAGTAATAGTAACAAAGTTAGATACCAGATCTAACTTCATATGATTATTATCCTCACTACTAGTAGTAGGAACAGAATTAGTAATAGTAACAAAGTTAGATACCAGATCTAACTTCATATGATTATTATCCTCACTAATAGTAGGAGCAAAATCAGTAATAGTAACAAAGTTAGATACCAGATCTAACTTCATTGTATTGCCATTCTGCAGTGATGAGATAACTTCGGTAGAGATAACTTCGGTAGGTGTATTATCTGCTAAAATGATAGTATCACTAACGTTTTCAGTATTAGTATTAAGGGTTTGAAAAAGTAAATGTAAATGTAAATTTTCTGCTCTTTCCTGTAGTTCTTTCCCCATTTTGGTCAATGATTTGTTTGTGATACTACCCTCAGAATTTGTCCATTCTTGATTGGTAGTAATTACTGTATTATCTTTACTCATATATTAGCTCCTATTAATTGTTAGAGGGAGATTATATAACATTTATCAAAAATTGCAGCAACAAAAATAAAACAACAAGCTGTTTTTTTTGGATCGCCACGGGGTTCGCGATGACAATGACACTTTTTCATTTAAATCCGCTTATTTTCCATAATATATATTATAGAATCATTTTATCAAGGAGTCTTTCTTCTACTGTGAACGCTCACTTTGAAGAATAACTAATTTACTATCAGCATATATTCTTTCTTTAATGAGTTCTAAAGAATCATCGGAAAAATCATCATTTTTAGCAAGTTCCACTACAATAATGGTTCCCTCTTTTAACCATTGACCTTTTTTCAAAGCATTTATTGCTTTTGGTACAAGATTATGACCGTATGGCGGATCAATAAAAATCAGATCAAAGCTGTTTGTACATTTTGGCAAAGCTGTAGCATTGATATTTAGGAAAGTCATTTTATCCACTTCACCTATTTTACTAGCAAATTCCTTTGCTACTCGTAAATAATCACTATCTATATCAATTAGTGTAATAGCCCCTGCCCCTCTAGAACAGCTCTCAAAAGCTAGGCTACCAGTACCGGCAAATAAATCGAGAACTTTGGATTCATTAGTAAATAATCTGCCATCACTAAATTCTCCCGAAGTTAGTATACTAAAAATCGCCTCTCGAATTTTGCCAGTGGAAGGACGATAATTAGCGTTCTTTAAGGTAGGTATGATCCGGTTTTTATGTTTGCCGGCGATAATTCGTATCATAAAAATTTCTTAAATTTCTCAAGTGGCAGCTCTTTATACTGATTTGGTTGCAAATCACCTAATAAAAATCCCCCATAACTAATTCTAATTAACCGGTTAACACTCAGACCAAAATATTCAAATATCTTCCTAATTTCACGATTCTTGCCTTCAGTCAAAATTACTTCAAACCAACAATTAGTTTTGCCTGATTTTGTTAATTTAATTGATTTAGGGTCATAACGTATTTGATCAATCTCTATATTTTTATAATTTTTGAGCAACAGGTTTGGGTTACCGTGTGATCTGACTTTATATATACGTTCGAGCTTACTTGATGGTAGTTCAAACTTCCTTGCTAAGTCACCATTATTGGTAAGTAATAGTAACCCTTCACTATTAAGATCTAGTCGCCCGATTGAAATTACCCTAGGCATACTCTTCTGCTCCTGCGAATTGGCTCCGCAAAACTTCGGGGCATTCGCGTACTCACGTAGGTTTACTACGCTCCGCTCGCTCGAGTATATATCATTTTGAGAACTGCTTTGATTTGATGCAAGACTTTCAAAGACAGTTTTTCTACCATAATTATCTTTATGCGAGGTAATTAAGCCGACAGGTTTATAATATGCCCATAAACGTGGGGTTTGTTGTTGATTTATTAGTTTTCCCGATACCTCAATAAGACTAGTATTATCAACCAGAGTGGCAGGTGAATCGATAATCACGCCATTTACCTTTACTTCACTATTCTTGATAAGTAGTTCTGCATCACGCCTTGAACATATCCCTGCATTACTAATCGCTTTTGCCAGCCTTTGTGTACTATCCTGTTTCAAAAAAAACAACCATCTAAATAATTTATTATGAGTAGCGTCATTGCGAGGAGGCATGAGCCGACGAAGCAATCCATTTATGGATTGCCACGACCACTATGTGGTCTCGCAATGACAAAAGTACTTTCACGCCTCCTTGCAATGACGCCAGGCTGTTTTCTCTATGACTTTTAAATGCCATGCGTATTGTATCACTATAATATTAGCCTATAACTTCTTCAATTACGACTTTTAAATCACTGTTAATAATAGGATTTTAAAAATTCTTTTATCTTATCATCAGGTATCGCAAAAATGTCAATCATACCGTGTTCTTTAGGATTAAAGTTTTCAGGAAATTTTGTAGCAGGGAATCCTCTAGAAAACATATATCGTGAACAAGAGGAGTGTAGTCTATTAATCAATTCCATTTGTAAACCACTCATTGCCGTTAAAGGTTTAGAGTTATAATATGCCCCCTGTAAATTAGTTTGATGAGTATGAAAAACTAACATTTTAGATAAATCAACTCCTATCAAATTTGTATTACTAAAAATTGCAGTATTATAAGAAGCATTAGTAAATTCTACTCCACACAAATTACTTCCTGAGAAATCAGAAGATTCTAAATAAGTTTCATTAGTAAATCTAGAAAGGGCAAAATCACATCCTAGCAACTTTGCTCCCCAAAAATCTACGTTAGAAAACTCACTTTTTTGGAAATTATTTAATGAGAGATTGGCTCCAAAAAATTTTATGTTATGAAAATAAGACTTACTAAAATCAGTATCATATTTATTCTTTCCTGTACCAAATAAAATAATACCACTTAGATATAGATCTTTTAAATTTTGCTTTTTATTGGCAATCAAAAATCTTAAATCATTGAAAATCTCAATATTTACTTGATTATATTTTGGAATAAATGATTTCCATACACTTAATGGTTGAGAGAATATAGGTTCAACAGGAACAGTTTCTTGTTGTAAATAAGGGATTCTTTCGAAAGTAAGTTTAGGATTTTTTCCTTCAGATAAAGCAACTAGTCTAGTTACTTTATTATCTAAAGCTAGAACAGAAAATTGATACCTACCGAAAGCAACAGTATATAAAACTACGTACCCAGATAGTAATTTTATTATCATATTTTTATAAAATACTATTTTTGGAGAAGAAAAAAACTTATAAAATTTATTCAAAATAATAGAGCAAACTTGAATAATTCCGGAAACTAATCCTAAGAGAAGTTTATAAATTAGCCTAATGGCTATAATCCCATATTGGATAATTTTAAACAATACTCTCAAAGCAACTTTTACTTTTTGAGAACAAAAGGTAAAAATCTTCTGGATTTTGATGTAAGTTTTGACCACGAACATGTAGTATTTCTTATGTTTACAGTTTTTAACAGGACGACTAGCTAACCCGACAGCATCCTCATATGGAGGGCAAGCTTTGTCCTGGAATAATTGTATCACTTTCCATACTAAACTCAAGATATAATTACAGGGTGATTTAAAAAACGAATAGTAGTCATTGCGAGACCACGTAGTGGTCGTGGCAATCCACATTCATTAGATTGCTTCGTCGGCTTACACCTCCTCGCAATGACGGAAAAGCTATCTAAAACATTAACGGGTTAGCTATAATACCCATTTTAATCGTTAGAAGTAATTATATCCATTATGACATTAAAATGGAATATTAATAATTATATATCATTATTTTACTGGATTTCTCGTATATGTTACTTTATAAATTTAACTTGATTTTATTAACTAGATTCTAGAAATGAATGTTATAGACAAAGAAAGAGCACTACTTGCCGCACTTAGCCAAATCGAAAAAAGTTACGGTAAAGGTTCGGTCATGAAACTTGGTCAACGTCGGGCTGTAGATGTTGAGGCAATACCAACAGGATCGCTAGGACTTGACATAGCACTTGGTATAGGTGGTTTACCTAAGGGAAGGATTATTGAAATTTTTGGACCGGAGAGTTCAGGAAAGACTACCTTAACTTTACATGTAATCGCTGAAGCACAGAAGAAAGGTGGCACTTGTGCTTTTATTGACGCAGAACATGCTTTAGACCCAGCATATGCCAGGAAACTTGGAGTAAATATTGACGAGCTTATTATTTCCCAACCAGATACTGGTGAACAGGCTCTTGAAATAACTGATACTCTAGTACGCTCTGGAGCTATTGACATGGTCGTTATAGATAGTGTTGCTGCTCTTGTACCTAAAGCAGAAATTGAAGGAGAAATGGGTGACTCCCACATGGGGTTACAAGCTAGATTAATGAGTCAAGCACTTAGGAAACTTACTGCATCCATTTCCAGAACTAATTGTATAATTATTTTCATTAATCAAATTAGAATGAAAATAGGCGTTATGTTTGGCAGCCCAGAAACTACTACAGGTGGTAATGCTTTGAAATTTTATGCTTCAGTAAGACTAGATATTAGAAGGGTTTCATCAATTAAGGATAAAGAGGAAGTAGTAGGTAGTCAAACTAAGGTCAAAGTTGTTAAGAATAAAGTCTCGCCACCATTCAAAACTGCAGAATTTGACATAATGTATGGTAGTGGGATTTCTAAAGAAAGCGAGATAATTGACCTTGGTGTTAAGCTTGAAATAGTAGAAAAGTCTGGTTCTTGGTTTTCCTATAAGGATACTCGTATAGGGCAAGGTAGAGAAAATGTTAAACATTATCTAAAAGAACACCCTGCTATCTGCTATGAAATAGAGCAACTGATTCGTCAGAAATCTTCTAACAATACTAATATTACTTTTGATAGTGAAGCGGTAATTATGGAAGAGGATGAATAAAAATAATTAGAAATTGGAGCTAAAATGATAGATTTGACTGATAAAAAAGCTCTAATTACTGGAGCATCTGGAGCAATTGGTGGTAGTATTGCTAAGCTACTACACTCTCTTGGTAGCCATGTAGTAATTAGTGGTAGTAACCAAGAAAAGCTACAAGAACTTGGTAATGACTTAAAAGAGAATTATACAATAGCCCCGTGTAATCTTGCCAATAGCGATGAATGCACTAACTTGGTGGCTACTCTTGACCAAATAGATATTTTAGTTTGTAATGCCGGAATTACTAACGATATGCTAGCAATAAAAATGTCCGATGAAATGTTTGATCAAGTTATAAATATAAACTTAAAAGCTAGTTTTATTCTAAATCGTGAAGCAATAAAAAAAATGATAAAAATTCGTTATGGTAGAATAATTAACATATCATCTGTGGTTGCAGTTTCTGGTAACCCAGGACAAGCAAATTATTGTGCTTCTAAAGCGGGTTTGATAGGTATGACAAAGTCTTTAGCACTTGAGGTAGCAAGTAGAGGGATCACGATTAATGCAGTTGCTCCTGGTTTTATTAAATCAAACATGACTGATAAATTAAACGAAACTCAAAAAGAAGCTATAATGCAAAAAATTCCCCTTAGGACTCTCGGAGAAGCAAAGGATGTTGCAAATGTAGTAGCTTTCCTAGCAAGCGACAAAGCTTCCTATATCACCGGTCAAACTATCCATGTTAATGGTGGATTGGTGATGATATAGCTAACCCAAATAAGTTCTAGAGCATAAGTACCCTACATTTTTTATTCTATCGTGAAAGTATAATTCGGTATGCATGTTGATTCAAGGAGAAAAGATGATCTCCAAGCGTCATTGCGAGGAGCCACTTTAGTGGCGACGAAGCAATCCAATTTATATGAAGATATTGTAGCATATGTTTTGGATTGCTTCGTCGCAGCGATGCTACTGCTCGCAATGACGCAGGAATTATCCAGAACATTAACGGGTTAGCTATATAATTTGATAGGTTAACTTATCTTCAGGGCAGTTTAAAAGTCACAACTAATGATATAAAATACTAGGTTATAGAAACGAATAACCGTCATCGCGAGCCACGAAGTGGCGTGGCGATCCAAAAAAAACAACTTGTTGTTTTATTTTTGCTGCTGCAATTTTTGGATTGCCACGTCGCAGCGAAGCGGCTCCTCGCAATGACGGTTATTCACTTAAGTAAAACTAGTATTTTCTACTATTAATTGCGACTTTTAAATCGCCCTGACTTATCTTAGGGATTCCAATTTGACAAAGTGCTGTAAAACTGTTAAGCTACTCTCTACTATAGCGACTCGACTAGTATTACTTTGTCATTGCGAGAAGTAGCTTTGCTGCGACAAAGCAATCCTATTTTGTGTCATCCCTGCTTCGGTGCGGGATCTTAGATTCCCGCCTATGCAGGAATGACAACTTATAATTGCTTCGTCGCCACTACAGTGGCTTCTCGCAATGACGTTAGTTTACTATGGATAAATACTAATGTAAATTAGTTAGATTAGGAGCAATTTAATTACTAATACTTCAAAAATACTGATTATTAATAATCAGAAAATATTAAATGAATTCTGTCAACAATTATTGGATTGTAAGACTATAAGTGTTGATACTGAGTTCTTGCGTAAGAATACCTACTTTGCTCAGCTTAGCATAATTCAAATTATGACCAATAGTCACAAAGTGATAATTGACACTTTGTGTGATTTGGATCTTTCTCCTCTTAACGAAATATTTTTGAACGAAAAGGTTCTTAAAATAGTTCACGCCCCTAGAGAGGATTTTGAGATATTTTATCATTTATTTAAGAAATTGCCAAGAAATGTTTTTGATATACAAATTGCCGCTGGTATTTGTGATTTTGGTAAACATTTGAGTTATTCGGATATATGTAGCAAAATTTGCTTTGTTCACATTGATAAAACTTATCAAAGGTCTGATTGGCTAAAGCGTCCCATTAGTACTAATATGTTAGATTATGCTATTAAGGATGTTGAATATTTAGAACCGGTTTACAAAATATTACAACCAATAATACAAGATAATAATCTGCAAAATGAATATGACGAGCAAATAAAATCTTTGCTTAATATTAGAAATTATATTGTTGATGCACAAAAGGCGTGGCAAAAAGTCAAATTCCATAATCATTCAGAGTTTTTTATTAATAAAATGAAAATTATGGCAGCTTATCGGGAAGAACAAGCAAGTACTATAGATCTACCAAGGAGACATTTTATTAGCGATGAAGAATTAGTAAAGATTTGTCAATATTTACCTACTAGTAACAAAGATTTTGAAAGTCTTAAATTAAATGGTCGCTATCTTGGTAAGCAAAAATATAGAACTCAATTAGCAGATCTGTGTCTTGCAATACAAGAATTAGGTGAATAAAGACATTTTATTTATATTAGTTGTAAAATAAATTTGCTATTTTCTAAAAGGTTGACTAAAACAGGAATCTTATATCCTTTGGCTTTATTGCATGGCAATTTTTAGTATAGTTTTTTTTAAAACCATTTCTGTTTTACTGAGTGTAGTAATTGGCTTTTTAGCAGGAAAATATTCTAAAGTTGAAAGAGATAGTATAGCTTCTTTGTTATTCTATTTTATCTCTCCTATTGTTTTTTTTGCTATTCCCGCCAGTACTACTTTAACTTTATCAGCTTTAAGCGTTACTGTAGTTGTTTTTTTCATTGCCACTTTCTTATCAATATTTTCCTACTATTTTTTTGGACGATATTGGTTTGATCATACACGAAACATTATAGCATTATCTGCCGGTACCGCTAATGGTGGTTATTTTATGCTGCCGATAGCTGCTACTCTCTTTGATGATTATGTTTTAAGTATCTATATGATGGCAGTTATAGGTGTAAATATTTTTGAATCCTCTGTAGGTTTTTATATTTGTGCTAGGAGTTTTGCCAATAGTAGTGAAAGTATCTTGAAAGTTGTGAAGTTACCAATTTTAAATGGTTTTTTACTTGGTTGCTTATTTAGTTTTGCTGGTTTTACTTTACCTGATTTTCTGGATGATTTTATACATAACATGCGGGGATCATTTTCTATACTTGGTATGGTTATGGTTGGTTTAGCTCTTTCAGCTTTGCAAAAGTTTGAAATAGACATAAAGTTTACTTTTGCCACTTTTTTGGCAAAATTTTTATTTTATCCAATAGGAGTTAACATGTTTATCCTTTTAGATAAATTTGTTTTAGGATGGTATGATGAGAATTATTACAATGCTTTCAGGCTTCTTGCAACTGCTCCTATGGCAGCAAATGTGATTGTTATAGCGAGTTTACAAAAATTTTATCCAGAAAAAGTTGCTACCACCGTATTTCTTTCCCTACTTTTTAGTGTAATATATATACCAGTTATGGTAAGTATATTCTTAAGAGATTTAAATTAATTATTTAGAGTAGATGATACAAAAATTAATCCAAGTTGGACCTTATATTAATTGGTTTGGCTCACAATATATCCCAGGCCATAAGCTAGCTTATCTTGAGTTTGGTAATCCTAATAATACAAAGGTAATAGTCTGTGCCCATGGTTTGACTAGGAATGGTCATGATTTTGATAAAATCGCTATGGCATTAAGTGATAATTTTCGAGTAATTGCTATAGATTATCCAGGACGCGGAAATAGTGATGTTTTTAAAAAGAAAGAACATTATAATTATCCAGTATATATAAAAGATACAGTTCTTCTTTTAAGGAAGTTAGCTATTAAGAACTGTATTTGGCTTGGTAGCTCAATGGGTGGGATAATTGGTATGGTTCTAGCTAGTAGATATCACAAACTTATCAAAGCAATGATTATAAATGATATAGGTCCTTTTATTCCGTCATCCCCTCTAGTTAAAATTGGTCAATATGCAGGTCAAACTCCCTCTTTTTTTGATTTAGCAAGTGCCAAGCAACATTTAAAGCTAATATATAGCCAATTTGGTATTAGTAGTGAGGAAGATTGGGAGCATCTTACCAAATATAGTTTTATAAAGACTCAAGACGGAAAATATAAAATGAATTATGATCCTGGTATAGTACACGGTATGAGTGCTAACGCCAGTAAGCAAAAAAATGTTGATATGTGGGCTATATGGAATAAAATTATTTGTAAATTATTGGTTATCCATGGAGCTAAGTCTGACATTTTACAACAATCTACTATTGAAAAAATGAAAAAAAACAAAGAGTTTGATCTTTTTGTTGTCGATTATGCTGGTCATGTACCTTCATTAATGACCAATGATCAAATTAATTATATAAAATCTTGGCTAGATGATTTTTGACAAGGATATTAATTATGACTATTTCTACTAAAGTACTTATTATAGGTTCAGGTCCTGCCGGCTTAAGTGCAGCAATCTATACAGCTAGGGCGGCACTAAAACCGATATTATTACATGGTATGCAGCCAGGTGGACAGCTGACCATTACGACAGATGTTGAAAATTATCCAGGTTTTGCTGATCCTGTGCAAGGGCCTTGGCTAATGGAACAAATGACCCAGCAGGCAAAAAATGTTGGGGCAGAAATTATCTATGATTATGTAGAAAAGGTAGATTTTTCAAAAAAACCCTTAGTGGTGACCACTGGTTCTGGTATAATTTACTGGGCGGACAGCGTTATAATATGTACTGGGGCAGAAGCAAAATGGCTTAATATTCCTTCCGAAGCACAATTCAAAGGATATGGGATCTCAGCTTGTGCTACTTGCGATGGTTTTTTTTTCAAGAATCAGCACGTATTAGTTATTGGTGGAGGGAATAGTGCTGTTGAAGAGGCATTATATTTAACTAATCATGCACGTCAGGTGACTATTGTTCATCGTCGGGATAGTTTTAGAGCTGAGAAAATTTTACAAGAGAGATTATTTAAAAATCCTAAAATATCTGTCGTTTGGAATCATAAGCTGATTGAAGTTATTGGTACTGATAATCCTAAATCAGTTACCTCAGCCAAGCTGGAAAATACTGAAACAGGTGAACTGAGAGAAATTAATTGTACTGGTATATTCATAGCGATTGGTCATATGCCAAATACTAGTTTGTTCAAAGGACAACTAGATATAGATAGTGATAATTATATTATTACTAAACCAAATTCAACGGAAACCAGTATTAAAGGTGTTTTTGCCGCTGGAGATGTACAAGATAAAATTTTTAGACAGGCAGTTACTGCTGCTGGTACTGGATGTATGGCAGCTTTAGAAGCAGAAAAGTTTTTAAACCATTAGGTCTGTGAATATAAAAAATTATGGCTCGTAGTAAAGCAATTGATAAAACAGATAAATTAAGCGACTTGAGTGAGTCAGGTATAATCATGCCTATTGCCCGAACTTTACCGGCAAACGTTCAAGCTGAGCAAATGTTAATAGGAGCGATTTTAGTTAACCATGATTATTACAATATTGTTTCAGAATTCCTAAGACCAAACCATTTTTTTGAACCAATACATCAAAAAATCTATAATTCTATTGAAGTTATTACAGAAAAAGGCTTAATTGCTACTCCAATAACGCTTAGAAGCATGTTAGAACGAGATGAATTATTTCAGCAATTAGGTGGCAGTGACTATTTAAATAAGCTGGTCACTTTGTCAATGATGGTAATTAATCCTCTAGATTATGGAAAAATAATCTATGATTTGGCAGTAAGGCGTAATTTAATTCAGATCGGGGAAGAGGTAGTTAATAATGCTTATGATTCCTCTTTAGAATATGACTCAAGTCAACAAATAGAGCATGCAGAAGGTAAACTTTATAACCTTGCTAGTGAAGGAGTTAATGATAAGAGCTTTGTTAAAATTGGGTTGTCTCTTTCGGAATCTCTTGCCAGCATTAACAGGGCAATGAAGAATGCCGATCATGTAATAGGTATTTCTACCGGCTTAATTGATTTAGATGAAAAATTATCAGGTTTTCATAACTCAGATTTAGTTATTATTGCTGGACGTCCATCAATGGGGAAAACAGCTTTTGCTATAAATCTTGCAGTAAATAGTTGTAAGGCTATGCAACTGAAAAATAATGGGCAAGAAAAAGAAGGGCAATCAGTAGGTTTTTTCTCTCTTGAAATGTCATCTGAGCAACTTACTACTCGTCTTCTTTCAATGCATACTGAAATTAATTCATCTGCCCTTCGGTCAGGTCATGTGACGGAAGAGAACTATAATCGATTACGCAAAGAAGTTACAACCCTTTCTGACCTACCATTTTTTATTGATGATACACCAGCTTTATCTATTGCTGCTATTCGTACTAGAGCTAGAAAAATGAAGCGTAAACATAATCTTGGTATATTATTTATAGATTATCTGCAGTTAATTAGAGGGATAAATAAATCGGATAATAGGGTAAATGAAATTTCAGAAATTACTCAAGGGTTAAAAGCTATAGCCAAAGAATTAAATATCCCTGTAATTGCTTTATCACAATTATCTAGAGCTGTCGAACTTAGAGAAGATAAAAGGCCTATGTTATCTGATTTACGGGAATCTGGGTCTATTGAACAAGATTCTGACATAGTAATGTTTATCTATCGGGAAGAATATTACTTAACCCGTAAAGAACCTTCGGTGGGTGATGTAAAACACACAGAGTGGTTAAGTAAGCTAAATCAAGTATATAATATTGCGGATATTATAATAGCGAAACATCGTAATGGTCCTGTTGGCAATATTCAGCTTCACTATGATAGTCAATATTCAAAATTTAATAATTTACAAAAAAACACTACAGGGAAACTAAATGTCTAAAAAACCTAGAAGGATATTTTTGCGACTGCCCTACCCTATATCTTTAGAGGTTTTTCTTGCTGGGATAAAATTTTCGCTTGCTCAATATTCTTGTCTAATTCCACTTGAGTACAAATTCCAAGTAACACTGGATCACGTGAGCGAATGTTTTTCATGTTCCAGTGACTACGATCACGGATAGCTTCTATGGTAGATTTGGTAGTACCAACTAACTTTATAAGCTGATTATCTAAAATTTCTGGACAATTTTTAAGTAGCCAATATATTGCGTCTGGTTTATCTTGACGTCTAGCAATAGGAGTGTACCTAGATTGTTGTTTTTTCTTGGTATTTACCAAATCATAGGCAACATTAACGGAAATCCTTAAACTGCTAGCTGGATCTTTCGTACAACGTATTATTTCTTCTTTGGTTAACTGCCCCCCAGCAATGGGATCTAAGCCCTTAATACCTTGGGATACTTCACCATCAGCAATACCTTTAATTTCAAACTCATGAATTCCACAAAAATTAGCTATCTGCTTAAACGTTAAGGCAGTATTATCAATCAACCAAATAGCAGTTGCTCTAGGCAGTATAGGTGATTTCTGTTGTGAACTCATAGTAAACTAATATAATATTGATATGTGATTTGCTAAAAAATATAGTCTCTTCTAACTGATAAGTCAACAATAGACTTCTATAGCTAACCAGAATAGGTTCTTGATATTGTTATAAGTTTCCAAATGTCATTGCAAGGAAACATGAATCGACGAAGCAATCCAAATTTAATCGTTTTCCTGGATTGCCACGCCACTTCGTGGCTCGCAATGACGAGTTATAGGCACAAACGTCATTGCGAGGAGCTACTTTAGTAGCGACGAAGCAATCATAAAAGTGATTAGAAATGGATTGCTTCGTTCGGGCTTCACGCCTCCTCGCAATGACGCTTTGGATTTTTATACTGTTTTTTTCTATGACTTTTAAATCGTCCTGAGTACAGTTACATCTGACCTAAAACCTAAAACCAACACCTATTGCAATCATTAGCGGATTAAACTTTACTTTGGAGGAGACAGGCTTTTTTACTAAAGGAGATTTATAATCAACATTGGTATTAAGAAAATACTGTTTTACATCTAAGTTAATCAATGTATCATCCTTAGCATATAAATCAACTCCAACCTGTAACACAGCACCGTGACCATTTTTGACTGTACACCCTTTAGAGCTATTGATAAAATAAGCTCCATGGTAACCAGCACCAATATAAGGTCTGATACCACCAAAAGCAGCTATATGATATTGCCCTATAACCGTCAATGGAATCATATAAAGAGTTCTTCTTTTAGCAACATATTCTGGATTAGTGCCATAATTATAAGCCACATTCTTTAAATTGATATTTTTATTACGTAATGCATCTAAACCTAAAGATAACTCTGCAGCAACATTACTAGCAAAGAATATTGATGTGGACGCCTCTAAACCGTAACCATTCTCGGCAAAGTTACCAATCGATACTGGGTTTTTGGCAATAGCCTTAGGAAAGTCTGTTTGTTTTGCACTAGACTTTATACCCACTGCTTTCATCTTAAATACTAGATTACCTTCATTCTCATAATAATCAGCATCATAGTCATTATTAGGATCATAATCGGCAAAACTAGAAATACTAGCACAACTTACCAACAGAAATATCCCTAATTTTTTTGCGACTTTTATCATAACTATAAACCTTCTCTTGCTTTAAATATATTGCTGTACTATATATATTCTTCTTATCTGGAAATCAAATGATAATAAGATTTTTTTAAACTTACCTAACAATGATGATACTATAACACTAAATATAAGAAACACTAAGTATAAAAAACAAATAAACTAAAAAATTATGGTCTATAATGAATAATAAATTAAACACTTATTTTATTGGCATTGGTTGGTTTATATTAAGTCTGCTAACTAGTGTAACTAATGATATAACGGCAAAATATCTTGGATTCAGGCTACATAGTTTTGAGGTAGCTTTTTTTCGTTTTCTCTTTAGCACTTTAATTCTTGTGCCGTTTATTTTTTATTACGGGAAACAAACTCTAATCACTAATCGTCCTTTTGTCCATATTGCAAGAGGGGTTTTGTTGTTTTTTGGTATGACATCTTGGACTTATGGTTTACAACTTGCACCAGTAACTACTGCTACAGTTGTTAGTCTGGCTATACCTTTGTTTACCTTGGTTTTGGCAGTATTTTTCTTAAATGAGAATATTATTTGGCAAAGATGGGCAGCAACTTTATTTGGCTTTATTGGAATTGTTGTTACTCTGAAACCACATGCTAGTGACTTTAACCCACAAATATTGATTTTTGTATTAGCTGCTATATCTTTTGCCACGTTAGATATTATCAACAAAAAATTTGTAGTAAAAGAATCAATGATTAGCATGTTGTTTTATTCTGCTCTAGCAACATCTTTGATATCAATACCACCATCAATAATGTATTGGAAAACACCTGATATTTCAGAATTTATTTTGCTATTTATTTTAGGATCAGGAGGCAGTTTAATTTTATTCTTTCTATTAAAGGCTTTCGCTCTAGTTGACGCTACTGCCATCGCTCCTTATAGATATTTAGAGCTAATCATTTCAGCATCAGCCGGATATCTTGTTTTTAATGAAATTCCTGAAAATAGCACTTTATACGGAGCGTTGATAGTAATCCCCGCAACATTATTTATAATATATTCTGAGAAAGATAATATGACCCAAGATGATAAGATTACCACATGAATAAACGTAAGTTGGTTTTTGCAAGTGGCATAGCAAATGCGTTTGAATGGTATGATTACGCACTATTTGGTCTTTTTGCCCCTATAATAGGTGCAAAATTCTTCCCTGGATCAAGCCCTAGCTCATCTTTATTGCATGCTTTTTTGGCATTTGCTATCGGTTATCTAATGAGACCAATAGGTGGAGTGTTTTTTGGGATACTCGGAGATCGCTTTGGTAGAAAAACTGCTTTAAGTGCATCTATATTCTGTATGTCCTTGCCAACAGCACTAATTGGTATGTTACCCACTTATGACGATATAGGTATTACCGCAACTATATTGATGATTTTAGTCCGAATGCTGCAGGGTTTATCAATGGGCGGAGCACTTACTGGCTCAATTTCATTTGTTATTGAACATACAGGCGTAGCCTATCGTGGTTTTAGTAGTAGTGTATCAATGTCCAGTATTTGTATTGGTTTATTGTTTGGTTCAGGAATCTCGCAGTGCATACAAAACCTTTTATCAGCGGAGCAATTTGATGATTGGGGGTGGAGAATACCATTTTTATTAGGAATCTTTATCTTATTTGCTGGACTTTACATAAAAAAATATACAAGTGAAACTCCTAGTTTTCAAAGTATGAAGGAAAATGGTGGGATATTAAAGTCTCCTCTGAAAAAAGTTATTTCTGTATACTGGGTTGATATGATAATATCAATCTTCATCAATTCTACAGGTTCAGTATTATTTTATCTACAAACTATTTATCTAATGTCATTTCTGAGGATAAATCGTGGTTTTACCAATGATGAAGTTAGTAATTTAACTAATTATTGTTATATAATTATGATCATTGTTACTTTATGTTCTGGCTATTTGTCGGATATAATTGGTCGCAAGAAAATTTTTGTGATCAATTTACTGGTAATTATTTTAGTTACCCCATTTTTGATGCAGGTAATCGAAACTGGCGACTTTTGTTTTATAATTATATCTCAAATAGTATTATCAATTTTAGCTGCCTCCTATATTGGTCCTGAACCTGCACTACAAGCTGAATTCTATCCAACCAATATCAGAAATACGGCTTTATCATTGTCTTATAATATAGCAACTAGTATTTTTGGTGGCACAACGCCTTTAGTGATAGGATATCTTGTACAAAAAACGGGTACTATCACTTCGTCTATTTATTACATAATTGCTTGTGCTATTTCAAGTTTAATAGCTCTGTATTTTTATAAGGATCGTTCAAGGATATAGGCTAACCTATTAAGGTTCTAGATAGCTCTCGTCATTGCGAGGAAGACCGTAGGTCGACGCGAAGCAATTGTAAGATGTCATTCCAGGAGTTTCTATGTCATTCCCGCGTAGGCGGGAATCTAGATACCTGCTTTCGCAGGTATGACACAAAAATGGATTGCCACGACCACTACGTGGTCTCGCAATGACGCCTAGGCTCTCAAGAACTTATTCGGGTTAGCTATAATAACTATTTTAAAGATTTTTCTAGCATTTATAGCAAAATTATCTATAAACTACTTAGTGGCTTAATAAAAGTAGTATATACTATAGCTAAACTGGATAGGTTCTTGATATTGTTGTAAGTTCCCAAATGTCATTGCGAGGAGGTCATAAGACCGACGAAGCAATCCTGTTTTTGTTTTAACCTTGCGAAAGCAGGTATCTTAGATTCCCGCCTACGCGGGAATGACAGGGTGTACAGATATTATCCATATACAATTTTTGATAAACAAAAAACTTTAATTTTATGACAGAAGTGATAGCTAAAGAACAATTAGAACAATATATAAATCAAATAGAAGGTCTTGAACAAGAAAAAGCTGAGCTATCTGAAGCAATAAAAGATGTGTTTGATGCAGCTAGCTCCAGTGGTTTTGATACCAAGGCTATGAAGTCTGTATTAAAACTAAAAAAGCTTGATAGAAATAAGTTGGCTGAACAAGATGCAATCTTAGAATTGTACAGGCAAGCTTTAGGTATATAAATTAAAGAATTTAATAATGAAATTATATCCGCTAAGACTGTTACCTGATCAAGTCAATTTTGATTTTATCAAATTTAAAAAAGTAAGTTATACGATGTCCATTATTTTGTCCCTTGTGAGCATTATGTGGATAGGGATTTATAAATTTAATTTTGGTATTGATTTTGCTGGTGGGATTGTTATAGAAGTACGGCTTGACCAAGAACCTGATTTAACCAAAATGCGTGAAGTACTTAATAACCTTAAGATTGGTGAAGTAGTACTACAAAATTTTGGTAACCAACATGATTTATCGATACGAGTTGGTAGTAATAGTGAAGATACTTTAATGCACAATATTGAGCTAATCAAGTTGACTTTAAGCAACCAATTTCCTTATAAATTTGAATATCGTAAAGTAGATTTTGTTGGTCCACAAGTTGGTTCTCATCTGATAAAATCAGGAATAACAGCTCTAATTCTTTCTTTTCTTGCGATAATGGTTTATACTTGGGTTAGATTTGAGTGGTATTTTGGGCTTGGTATATTGATAGCTTTGCTACATGATGCCATACTAAGTTTAGGTTTTATGAGTGTAATGAGGTTGGACTTTAATCTAACTTCCATAGCTGCTATCCTTACCATAATAGGTTATTCCGTTAATGATTCAGTAGTGATCTATGATAGAATCAGAGAAAATTTACGAAAATCATATCAGAAAACAATGCCACAAATTATTAATCAGAGTATTAATGAGACTTTGTCTAGAACCATTCTAACAGTTCTGACAACCTTGTTAGCAAACCTAGCTTTAGTAATATTTGGCGGTGAAGCTATTCATAGCTTTAGCTTATTAGTGTTTTTTGGCATAATAGTTGGTACATATTCATCTATCTTCATATCCGCTCCTATATTGATGTTATTTGTCGCTAAGAAATTCAGTATATCCAAATGACATAAAATAAGGATACCATAGTCATTGCAAGACCACGTAGTGGTCTGGTAATTCACATTCAAATTAATTAAGGAAGTATATGAGAACTATAAAAAATTTTATAAGATTTAATCTTTTTTTGTTACTATTTATTACAAGTATATCACATGCTGACTATTCCTATGCAAGTCAGACTATTTATATCACTTCAGACGATGGTCCACTTAGAGGAACAGAGAATGTCATTGCGGTTATGACTGAGGAGAAGATTCCTGTTACCATGTTTATGGTAGGATTACACCACGATTCTAGTAGCTGGTCAAAAGACATTGTGAGCTTAGCTCAGAAGAGTCCTTTTATTCAGATAGGAAATCATAGTTATTCTCATGCTCATAATCACTATCAGCAATTTTATCACGATCTTCCAGCAGTAATTAAAGATCTTAAAAAGAATAATGATACGCTAGGTTTAAAAGGTACTCATATTGATACTAGGCTTCCTGGAAGAGATGTATTCCGTCTTCCTAACTTAAGTAGAGATGATCCGTATATTTCAAAACAGGAGGATCAGGTTGAAAAGATAGACGATGATGGCATATATAAGAATGGTTTTTACCTATATGGATGGGATTTAGAATGGGCACACTATAATAATGGTCGTCCTATACAGTCTGTTGATCATCTAGTAGAAGAAATAGCAAATAAATTTGCAGAACAAGGTACTGCATTACCTAATAAATTAATTTTATTAATGCATGATGAGATGTTCCAAGATTGCTTCAATGGTAAAGAAAATTTACGAAATCTAATTAATGCATTACGCAAGAAGAATTATAAATTTGATTTCATTAAAAATTATAATTCTTGATAATTTTAATACCATATAGCTAACCCGTTAAGGTTCTAGACACTGTTAACAAAGCTTATTTAATTGATGAATTAATGTATTTTTTAGCGAAAATTAATAAGATTTTTGCAGGAATAGTTATTCCTATTTCAAAAAAATCTTATAATTTGCAGCAAAAAAGACTTTATTCACCAATTAAATAAGCTTTGTTAACAGTGTCTAGATAGCCTATCTGTCATTGCGAGGAGGCATGAGTCGACGAAGCAATCCATTTTTGGTCATTTTTATGGATTGCTTCGTCGACCTACGGTCTTCTCGCAATGACGTTGACCACATACGACTTTATAAAGTACCTTGCAAGCCCCCTCCCCTTCTAACTTTCGACAGCTGTGGTACTCGAATCCTCATGTACATTAGAGTACGCTGCGGTTCGAGGTGAAGTGTCTCCTTCACACCCTTGCGCACAAGCAAGTTTCGAAGGAGGTCTAATGTTAGTTGGGTTAACTATAAATCCTCTAAGCTCCATTTTGCTTTAGGGCAAAAATTGAACGAGTTAGTAAGATTGTTTTGCAGGCGTTCTAGCCCAGCATAAGCAATCATAGCAGCATTATCGGTACATAAATGTGCTGGTGGCACTAAAAGTACATATCCTTGTTTTTCTGCTTGATGCTTAAGTATAGTTCTTAAGTGACTATTAGCAGCAACTCCACCGGCAAGCACGCAGGTTTTCTGTGGTAATACCGACTGACCCATAAATGCTTCATACATTTTAAAGCTATTAAGCATTTTTATTGACAAGACTTCTCCAACAACATATTGAAAACTGGCGGCTATATCATTAATTTCTTGATCACCTATAGGTTGTAATTTGGATATTAATATGCGTACTGCCGTCTTTAAACCTGAAAACGACATATCACAACCAGCTTGATGAATAATGGGCTTTGGCAAAATATACTTAGATGGATTGCCAAATTTTGCTCTTCTCTCAATTTCTACGCCCCCAGGAAAAGGCAAATTCAGCATTTTAGCTACTTTATCAAAGCATTCCCCCACCGAATCATCGATAGTTTGTCCTAAAATTTTATACTTACCCAACGCTTGGACGGCAACAAATTGGCAATGCCCCCCTGAAACTAATAGAAATAAATAAGGATACTCAGCCTTATTGGTTAATCTAGCAGTAAGTAAATGCCCCTCTAAATGGTTAACTGCAATAAAGGGCTTTTTTAAGACGCTAGCAACTACTCTACCAAACATTGAGCCAACTATCACCCCACCTATCAAGCCAGGACCAGAAGTAGCTGCTATTCCGTCTATATTGGATAATTCAAGATGACTTTCATCCAAAACATATCTAACTGCTTTTTCTAAATTTTGCAAATGCGATCTAGCAGCGATTTCTGGCACCACCCCTTGAAAAGCCTTATGTTCTTGGTGTTGGGAAATAACAATATTTGATAAAATTTCTTTATCTGAGCTAACTATTGCCACGCCAGTATCATCGCAACTTGATTCAATACCTAATATTTTAATTATTGTAATTTCTCTTTTAATAAATCATTCACTAGGTTAGGATTGGCTTTTCCTTCAGTTTTTTTCATTACTTGCCCAACGAAAAAACCAAATAACTTATCCTTACCGCTTCTATAGGCGGCAACAGAGTCAGGGTTTTCTGACAATATGCCTTCAATTATAGCAGTTAGTATATCACGATCTGACACTTGCACTAAGTCCTTTTCTTTAATAATTTTTTCCGGATATTCTCCAGTTTCAAACATAGTTTCGAAAACGACTTTAGCAATTTTCCCTGAAATCACCCCATCTTCTATTAATTTCACCATTTGAGCAAGCATTTTCGGGGTAATTTTACACTCACTTAAGCTAATGGAATTTTTATTAAGCTGACCAAATAACTCACTAATAATCCAATTAGCAAGTATTTTGGGATTGCATAAGCTAACTGCTGCCTCAAAATAACCTGCTACCTGTTCATCAACTACCAAAACCTCAGCGTCATACGCATTTAAACTATATTCGGCTATATATCTTCGAATTTTTGCATCCGGTAGTTCTGGCAGCTCTCGAGCTAATTTTTCTATTAGCTCCTCAGATAGAACTATTGGCAATAAATCTGGATCAGGAAAATATCGATAATCATGAGCTTCTTCTTTTAGACGCATCGTCCTAGTTTCCCCAGTATCAGCATCAAATAATCTAGTCTCCTGTATTATTGTCTGACCATCTTCAATTAAATTTACTTGCCTATTTGCTTCAAACTCTATCGCTCGCATAATATTACGAATTGAATTGATATTCTTGATCTCACACCTTATTCCAAGTGGTTCCCCAGCAAGCCTGACTGAAACATTAGCATCGCAACGTAATGATCCTTTTTCCATATCCCCATCACAACTTCCTATATACCTCAATAAAGTCCTGAGTTTACGAACAAATTCAGCGGTATCTTCCGGCGAATCAAGGTCTGGTTCAGTAACAATTTCCATTAATCCTATACCAGACCGGTTTAAATCAATGAAGCTATAATGAGGAGATTGATCATGGATAGACTTACCAGCATCTTGTTCTAAATGCACACGATTAATTCTGATTCTTTTGGTTGTTCTCTGTTCAGTTACTATGTCCAAATAGCCATCTTGGACAATTGGATGATAGAATTGTGAGATTTGATAGCCCTGAGGTAGATCAGGATAAAAGTAATTTTTACGATCAAATCTTGAATTAAGATTAATTTTTGCATTAAGCCCAAGCCCAGTCTTAATTGCTTGGTGGACACAATATTCATTTAACATTGGTAACATTCCAGGCATTGCTGCATCAATCAAAGATACTTGTGAATTGGGAGGAGCAGCAAATTCGGTAGAACTACCAGAGAAAAGTTTGGATTTTGAAGAAATTTGGGCATGGATCTCCACACCTATCACATATTGCCATTTACCTGTATTACCGATAATATAAGTCATTTAAAATCTCTTTATAGTTTGGTATTTGTTCTATTTAAATGAAAAAGATGTTATCCCTAGATGCGGCGGGAACCTATAATACCCCAGAGCTTTTTAGGAGTTCTGAGTCATCCTGAATTTATTTCAGGATCTAAAATTAACGATCGTAACAGATCCTTCACCCCGTTCAGGATGACTTTAGCCCCGATTAGATTCCCGCATATGTGGGAATGACAAACACTATTCGGATAAATACTAATCTGGTTAACTATATCATATTTTCAATAAAATTTGTAGTTCTTTATAATTTTTTATTTTCTGCTGTGAGTCAATACCATAGTACCCTACATTTTTTATTATTATAGTAAAATAGCAAAATTATACCAGACACAAACGTCATTGCGAGGAGTGCGTAAGCACGACGAAGCAATCCAAAACATATGCTAAACAATATCTTCATATAAATTGGATTGCTTCGTCGCCACTTTAGTGGCTCCTCGCAATGACGCTTGGAGATCATCTTTTTTCCTTAAATCAACATGCATACCGAATTATACTTTCACGATAGAATAAAAAATGTAGGGTACTATGGTCTAATACCAATTAGTGTTAATAAATAGAGTTATACAATGGGAAATTACACATAGATTTAACTTTGTATAGCTAACCTGAATGTGACAATTTACGACGAAGCAATCCACAAAAATATTGAATTTTAATTACTTATTCCTCTTAGTGGAAGAAAATTTTGATATATACTATACCTAGAATAAGTTCTAGATATCTCAGGCGTCATTGCGAGGAGGCGTAAGCCAACGAAGCAATCCATTTTTGTGTCATCCATGCGAAAGCAGGGATGACATCATTATTATAGAGAATTGAACAATCTAGCTTGAAGAATTTTAGGTTTTGTAAAAATATCATAAGTTACAAAAAAGTTACTAATTATTGTGAATATTAAAAAAATTTACTTAATATTACTTGATTATTTCTTGTAAATCTGACTTAATTATATGTATAGGTCCTTGCATAGCCAATTTATGAGAGAGAAATTTAGGGAAAAGAATTAAGCAAAGAACTTTAGCTAATAAAGTATTTAGTACGATTTCTCGCTTAATTTTGACAACAAAATTACCTTACAATTAATAAAGTTATGGCAAGAGTCTGGTACTAATAATTAAATGAATATAAGAGGATATTATGTCTAAAAGTAAATTTAAACTATTTAAAAAAATACCTATAGAGAACGCAGAGCTACAAAAGCATCTTGAAGGTAGAATTACACTTCTTAAAGAAACTGGTGATATAGAAAAAATTGGTACGCCTATCGACTCATTGGCATATAAAACAAATAATAAGCTATATGAGAATTTAGTTAATGAGATAAGAAGTTCTAACCTTCCAAAGGAAATCAGAAATAATTTATCTTTTGAGTTAAACAAGTGTCAAGCAATTATTGCTTTCCGAGCAAGTGAATTTGATAATCATACTAAACACTTAACACGTGCATATAAAGACTATAATCCTGGTAGAGATAAATCTATAATAGAACTGGGAGAGTGGAATACACGATATAAATCATTTTCTGAAGATCAACAAAAAAAAATGTCTAGTATTTCTTCACTACACAGCTCTTTGCTAACAGATCTTACAACAACAGTGAAAGCATTCATTGCACAAGAAAAATATGATGAAGCTTTTGCAGAGATGAAGGGTTTGCAAGACAGCAGCAATATGCTAGTAGTTAAGCTATATGCTAGCATTCATATTGCGAGAAATGATCTAAATAAAAAGGATTTATCTGAGGCTCTTAAATATTGTCAGGCAAGAATCCAATACGAAGGCACAGATGAAACAACAAAAAAAGCTATGTATACATTCTATAATGATTTAGTAGATAGCTTTAACACCAAAGGTGCTACAGCACAGGCTAACGAAGCTACTAAGACTGCTAAGACCTATATGGCTGTACATATAAATCAGGAAATAGCAAAAGCACAACAAGAAGTTAAAGAACTGCAAGTAAAATATGCTGCATCTCTAGCAAAATTAGGTGAGGTTGAATCTAATAATGAAACAGAGAAAAAGAGAAAAGAACTTGCAGAGAAAAACAAAATGGAAAATGATAAAATTATAGCTGAAATTACAGCTGAATATCAAGCTAAAATAGATGCACTAACAGCAAAAATGTCTCCTACAATAGAAAGTGTAGTTAATGCCACCGAGATTCTAGTTGCTACAGCCCCACCTCCGTCTTATAATGATGCGGCCTATCAGAAGCAGCTCCTCGCTTCACTAGAGAAGAGTAACTATTTGAAAATACCCTATACAGAAAATAATAGAGCTGGCTCTGTAGTACCTGCAGGTGATTTGGAAGATACTACTGAGGATAGTACAACAAGTGCTGCAGCTACGTCTATAACAACGATTGTCAGTAATGCTGCTCAAGAACAGATAGATGAAATAACTCAGCTACTTAATTCAGAAACCCCAAATATGCTGCGAGTTGACAAGGTACTTTGGAAGCAGGCTATTGAAAAACAGCCCGATCTATATAATTTCGTTGATGATCCTAAACTTTTGATAAGTTTAGCTTCCTATTTATTGAAAAATGATAAGCATGCAGAAGCAAAAGCAATCTGTGATAAGATTTTTAATCAGCTTCCGAATGCGTATGAACATATTAATGATTCTGAAGTTTTGTATTTGTTAGCAGATGAGATATATTATGAACAAGCAATGGGTCTAGAGTATGTTAACTCTTATAAAAAATCATTTAAGTTAAGCAAGACACCTTCTATAGAAAAGTATAATGCCTTAAAAGAGTTCGGAAAAGAAATAACGGCTACGGATAAGCAGCTTGCTATAAACACCTTTAACGTGGCTAAAGATCACGCAACCACCCTTCAACAGAAAATAGAAATATCTATGAGTATAATGAATACGTATTGTTCTTTAAACAAGATAGACGAAGCTAAAAAAGTGTATAAGGAACTTCTTAATAATACCACCTACCCAACAATATATAAAGATGCTAAGAGTCCCGAAGAAATTGCTCTCTTATTTACAATAGATGATGACTTAGCAAAATATAAATCATACTATGTTAAGTTTAAAAATACTCCTATGACCGAATATGACAGTTTCTATGAGGGTATGAAGAACTCCCCCAAATGTGAGTTAAAGGTAGCGTGTTTGATGGAAGTGAACATTATAGTACACAACGACAATGTAAACAAGGATATTAATAGTATAGTTAATGCCAATCCAAACAATACAACCATCTCACAGTTGTTTAACTGTTATAATCCACACTATTCTCAGACAACAACGAAGGAGACACCTGAAACGTACGTCAAAGCTATTGGTGATGTAGAGCAAACACTAGAACATTATCTATTTGGTTTATGAAATAATGATTTTGCTAATTTTCCTATTTTATTTTTAAAATAGGAAAAGAGGTATAAAGCAGGAGATACCCCCCCTCTCCTGCCTAGGAGACTGTCGGAAATAACTAATTAATTCTATATTTGGCTCTTTTTGGCTGCTAATAAACATGATTCTCTTGAAATAGCTACACTACCTTACGCATGGCATTAAAAGTTATAGAGAAAGCAGCTTGGGGTCATTGCGAGGAGGCGTAAGCCGATAAAGCAATCCATTTTTGGTTACTTTTATGAATTGCTTCGTCGAGCTACGGTCTTCCTCGCTAATAGACGTTGACCACATACGACTTTATAAAGTACCTTGCCTAAACTTGCTTCCCCTTCTAACTTTCAACAGCTGTACCACTTTGGTGGCAACGAAGCAATCTAATGAATGTTGTGGATTGCCACGACCACTACATGGTCTCGCAATGACGCCTTGTACTTTTCTACAATTTTTAAATTGCCGTGGGGGTTATGTGTAAGGTGAGTTAATTAGTTATCTCCGACAGTCTCCTAGTTTTGTATAACAGCGGCCACTTCGTCTGCAAAATTTTTACCTTCTTGCTTTATGCCTTCGCCTAGTTCATATCTTATAAACTGAGTAATTTTAACTGAAGTTCCTAATTCTTTTGCAGTATTATCAATAACTTGAGAAATTGTTAATTTATCATCAAATAAAAAGTTTTGTTCAAGCAAAACAACTTCTGCTAGAAACTTACGTATTCTACCTTCAACCATTTTTTCAACGATATTGTCAGGTTTACCAGAAGATTTTGACTGTTCAAAGAATATATCTTTTTCACGTTCAACTAAAGTCTGATCCAGACTCGATACATCAAGACTATAAGGATTATTTGCTGCTATATGGGTGGCGATTTTTTGTCCTAATTCTAGGAGCTTAGCTTTATCTTTGCTAGTTGATTGTAAACCAACAAGGACAGAAATCTTTCCCAACCCCTCAACAACCGTATTATGTACATAAGATGCCACCACACCTTCTGAAACCTGCAAAACATCCATGCGACGTAGATTTAAATTTTCACCAATTGTCGCAATATTATCTAATATTTCTTCATCAACTGATCTGCCTGTTGAGGTTTTTGCTAATTTTAGCGATGCTAAATTATTTTGTTGCAAAGCAAGTATAGCAATATTTCTAACTAATTGTTGAAACTTGTCATTTCTTGCCACAAAATCTGTTTCCGAATTTACTTCTATAATAGCTCCCATATTATCTTTAATATTTATCGCTGTTAGCCCTTCGGCAGCAATTCTATCTGATTTTTTTGCGGCAGCTGATAATCCTTTTTTTCTTAACCAATCAATAGCTGTTTCAAAGTCTCCTGTTGTTTCAAGCAAAGCTTTCTTGCAGTCCATCATTCCTGCCCCAGTTTTCTCTCTTAATTGTTTTACAAGCCCAGCATTTATCATGTTATTCTCCTTATTATTATAGGTTACATAGCTAACCCGACTAGCATTTAGCCATTGTTTCAACAAAAAAGATGTCATTCCCGCATAGGTGGAATCTATATACCCCACATCTGTCGAAAGTTAGAAGAGGAAGCGGTTTTAGATAGTACACTTTAAAAGTCGTATGTGGTCAACGTCATTGCGAGAAGACCGTAGGTCGACGAAGCAATTGTAAGATGTCATTCTCAGCAACGGCGGGAATCTAGATCCCTGCGTTCGCAGGGATGACACAAAAATGGATTGCTTCGTCGGCTCATGCCTCCTCGCAATGACGCCAGTTATTTTTCCACAACTTTTAAACTACCATGATAACCTCTAAACCCGCTCTACCTTCTAACTTTCGACAGTTGTGCTATAATATCCTCAGACTTTTTAGGCGTTCTAAGTCATCTTTAGGGGGTCTAAGTCATCCTGAATTTATTTCAGGATCTAATACTAGCGTGCTGCAACAGATCCTTCACCCCGTTCAGGATGACTTTATCCCGATTAAATTTCCACCGTAGCTAGGGATGACATCATTTATCAGTAGTTATTTTGTTATCGTAGCAACTTCTGCAATCTCCAAAGCTGTTTTAAACTCTGACTCTGTTGCTTCTTGGTTATTTAGCTCAGAAGTTTTAGAAAATTTCTTAGTTGGTTTTAACTTAGTAATAGCTTTGATATTGGTATTTTTTTCTTCATGAGTAGCTATGCTGCCTAAATCAACACCAGATGCAGCTAAACCTTCTTCTATACCAGCAAGTACAGCATCAGCAAACAAGCTACAATAAAGTCTAATAGATCTTATTGCATCATCATTGCCTGGAATAGGGTGATCTATATTGTCTGGATTAGAATTAGTATCAACAATGGCAATTATTGGAATGCCTAACTTTACTGCTTCTTGAATTGCTAAATGTTCCTTATTAGTATCAATTACCACCAACAAGTTTGGTTTTGTCCCGATATGTCTAATACCACCTAAGGATTTAAGTAATTTATCCTTTTTACGGGTCATTTCCAGTATTTCTTTTTTGGTATAAACGGAATATTCTTCTTCATTTCCCAGAATCTTCTCAAGGCTATCCAGCGTTTTTATTGAAGCAGAAATTGTTCCCCAATTGGTTAACATACCTCCAAGCCATCTGTGGTTAACGTAATATTGCCCACATTTTTCTGTATATTCAGCTATTATGTCACTAGCTTGAACTTTAGTACTGACAAATAATACTTTACCATTTTTTTTAACGGTTTCATAGATTACATTAAGAGCCATTTGCATTAGGGCAGCAGTTTGCTGTAAGTCAATTACGTGAATATCATCTCTGACACCATAAATGTAAGGTGCCATTTTGGGATTCCAACGTGAGGTCTTATGACCAAAATGCACCCCAGCATCAAGTAACTCTCTGACATTAACAGCTTTTAGTTTAGACATTATTAAATCTCCTTGAAATGTTAGTTATGTACCTCTAAATATTAGCAGGCACTCCTCCGCAAGAGTTGATACCAAAGAAATTGGACTAACAACTAAGCTCTTACGTGTGAATTTTACTTATTATAATTTTTAAGCAAGGTAATTATATATTTTATGAAGATATTTGCAAGAGATATATTAGACACTTATATCTTTAAATTATGATATAAGTGTCTAACTCATTCATTACCCAGAAACATTTTGTCAGATTTATCTTAGGTTTTATTCAATTTTCCGTACGTAACAACCTAAGAAGCTGGATTTTTCTCCACTCCTAAGCGATCAACATTAGTTAAAAACCAATCTGTATTCTTAGAGATAAGGCTTCTAGAGAATGTCCATTCTTCTTGCATATTTTCTATCTTACTGGTTATTTTTTCACCCGTGAATAATACTTTCATAAAAATATTATTAGCAAATGTATAAGCTTCAGAAATTTTAGCATCTAATACGCTACCATGAACAAATTCTCCATAGGTTTCAGAAAAAATATGAAATTCCTGGATATATCTTTTATCTACTAATGTTAGTAAATCTTCAATATCGTCATCGTTAGAAGCTTCAATGATCAGCTCAAAGGCTGCTTTTGCACTATGTAAAAACTTCCTTGCTTGAAATGATGGAAGTTTAGCGGATACAGCCTCAATCCCAGCTATTATAGCCACAGAATTTTCGTCAACTATTAACCCATCAAATTCCATAGGATTGATAGGATGAGATTTTACCATAGTTTGAGATAAATTCTTCTTAAAAATACCACTAGTAGCAGTTTTTGTTGTATAAGTAACGTCTCTAATTGCTGTTTCACCAAAAAAGGAAGATTTGCGTTTAGCTGGATCTTCCTCCGATGTAGAGCCAAGCGTAGCAATTAGCCTATTTATAATAAAAAAAGCGACTCCAGCAAAAATTAATAACTCTATTATTTGAGCAGACATTAGTATAACTCACTATTTAAATTCTTTACATTAAACCATTTTATGCAAATTCAGCTTTTTATTTGCCTTACTATTCCCACTACTTATACATCATTGCGAAGAGGTCATAAGACCACAACTGTCGAAAGTTAGAAGAGGAAGCGGTTTGGTCAACGTCATTGCGAGAAGACCGTAGGCCGACGAAGCAATCCATAAAAGTAACCAAAAATGGATTGCTTCGTCGGCTCATACCTTCTCGCAATGACGCCAGTTATTTTTCCGCAACTTATAAAACTACCATGATAACCTCCTCGCAATGACGGAATAAGTCGGGTTGCATACAGTTATTTTATACCATAAAATTCTTTGGCATTTTTTATTATAATATCAAATTCTTTATAATTCGGTGTATCTGGTGTTGCACCTTCGATAAATGTGCCACCAATTACCCCAATATTGTTAGGGGTACTACCAGCTAATTTTTTAGGAAATACATAAAAAGCTCGTTCTACATCTTGTCCAGACTCAGTTTTGCCATGCGGTAAATATACTAAAATCATATATTGTAAATCTTGTGGTTTTTGGTCTTTCAGCATAATTAAATGTCCTTGCACCGAAACTAGCATATTATCTTTATTAAGATCTTTTGCTCCTAGACCAGTACAATTAAAGATATATTTAGTATCAATTTCAGAAAATGCAGTAATTTTCTTTTGCACAAACTTTACTTTAGGCTTTAAGTAATCTGTTAATTCTGTCATCAGAATAGCAGTATCCATGAAGATACCGTCATCATAAGAAACCATTTTGCGAGTGGTTCCATTACCAAAGTCAAGAATAACGTCTTTTGCCGGTTTCATAACTTTACCGACAACATAAGGTTCTAAATCTGATGCAGCCCGATTATCAAAATAAGCTGGAGTAATAATTGCCCCTTTCTTAAGGTCTGGATTAGCATTTTTTGCTATTTGTTCATAAAATTTATAAGCATCAATACCTATCTCACTAATGACTTTTTCCATTTTATGATTATTGTCCATAGAGACCGGTGCAAGCAATCCACCAGCATTGTGTGAAGTTAAATTATCATAACGATCAGCAATGATGGTTATATCTTTATAACCATTTTGTACCAAGTCATAAGCAGTGTATAATCCTAAAACTCCAGCACCAATGATTGTTATAGGAGTTGATTTTTTAAGATCGGAAGAATATGTTGATTGTTCAAGCAACCGATTAACATAGTGTGCTGATCCTGGTCCTAATGTCCAACCACTACCTCCGTGACCATAATTATTAGCGATAATTTTATTACCCTGGCGTTCAACACTCATATTAGGTGCCCCATGTCTCATAGGACGATAGCACAATATCTTTTTTCCAAGATGAGCTTCCTCTAAATTTGGTGGAGTAATATTTCTGATTTCATATTTGGGTTCTATGTTAGCACAAGCAAGCATTGGCATTACCAAAAAAATAGTTGTAAACGAATATTTTAAGTATTTAAGAACGTTGAACATATAATTAGTTGCCTTGATAAAATTATTATCGTTAATACCACCCTAACTATTAGGTTATAGCTAACCCGATTAGTATTTATCCATAGCAAATTAGAGTCATTGCAAGAAGCCACTTTAGTGGCGACAAAACAATCCAGGGAAAGATTAGATTTGGATTGCTTCATCGTGCTTACACACTCCTCGCAATGACGTATTAATAATGCCAATCGAGTCAGCTATAGTACATAGTGCTATACTTTAATATAATGGAAACAAAATGACAAGCATATTTTACTTAAGTTTTGCTATAAACATTTCTCTTTATAGCTAACCCAACTAACATTACTCCATCATTGCAAGCTTACTTTTACCCACAAATAGTTTTTCAACAAGGGTA
Organism: Rickettsia sp.; assembly: GCA_023269695.1. GTDB lineage: Bacteria > Pseudomonadota > Alphaproteobacteria > Rickettsiales > Rickettsiaceae > Tisiphia. The sequence continues at coordinate 1,641 of JAHFPS010000008.1, read as the reverse complement.
CCACCGTCATTGCGAGGAGCTACTTTAGTAGCGACGAAGCAATCCATAAAAACGATTAGAAATGGATTGCTTCGTCGTAGCAATGCTACTCCTCGCAATGACGTTGGATAAAAGTACTTCTGTCATTGCGAGAAGGTACGCGAAGCTATCCGGCTTCATTCCTTCTAAAAATCCCGAGGGCTTTTTTGACTTATGCATGAAGTCTATTCAAATCACCTTCACAAAACAACCTAACCTCTGATGATTCACCAGTATAAACTATATTCTGGTAATTAAGTTTGATCGCGGTAAATAAAGCCGCGTGATCATTTTCTACATTAACGATAATTTTTACGATTTGAGGAAATTCTTCGGCTAGTTTTTTAAACATATAATCAAGTACTAACATACCGTAATATCTCGTACTACCAATTTTATTAGTTAAAATAACTGGATCACGAAATTCAGACAAAAACTCTCGTGCATCACTTAAGTTTTCTATGGTGTAAGTCATCAGGTCTGGCATCTTATAAATCTAACCAGTTTTTTTTATCGATCATAATACCAAATCATAATATCCACTTTTTAATTGCCAATTTTTACTTCATAACCTGTACATAAGCATTAATTTCTTCATAAGTTTTTATCGACAAAATGACGGCTTTTTTACCATGAGAACCTTCAATAAAACTGATATTATCTAAATTAACCATAGACAACCCCCCTACTCTGAATTTTAATTATGTTAATTAACAATTTTTTATCCTCGATATCATATAACTAACCCTATTAGCATTTTGCTATAGTTGATCTAGGGTAATGTTTGTCATCCCCGCGTAGGCGGGGGGATCTAAAACAAAACCAAAAAAGCTCTGAGATATTATAGATTCCCGCCTATGCAGGAATGACATCCTTTTCGTTAAAACAAATGGATAAATACTAATCGGGTGCCATACATGTTATTAGTTGACTTACACTTGTAAATTATAACATAATGCTATTCATATACAATTATTATATTAACTCTTTTAATTCCTTTAGATTACTAATTGGACAAATTAGGTCACTACTCAGCTTTTCAAGTTTGGAGCAAATTAATTTATTGAATCCCAATTTTGTTGCTTCTTTTATTCTCACTTCCGCTGCATTTACTTTTCTTATTTCACCAGATAAACCAATTTCTCCAAAAAAAATACTATGTTCTGGTACAGCTTTATTACTTGCTGCAGAAATTAAAGCGGCTGCAACAGCTAAGTCTGAAGCTGGTTCTGAGATTTTAAGTCCACCAGCAACGCTCAAATATACTTCATGAGAAGATAAATTAAGACCAAATCGTACATTTAGTACAGCTATGATCATTGATAACCTATTCAAATCCCAACCTACAACTGAACGTCTTGGCATTGGTATATTTGAGGGAGCAATTAATGCCTGGATTTCGATTAATAAAGGTCTCGATCCTTCAATTCCAGCAAATACTGTTGTACCGCTAACGTTTTTATCTCTTTTCATCAAAAATAATTCAGAAGGGCTAGAGACTTCTATAATACTAATAATCTTTCAATATAGAATTAATAGGATTAACAATCCAATTCCAACTAGTGATAGACTTAACAATTTGAGGACTTGCTTCATATGTTAAGATAGCATCTGACATTCTAT
>JAHFPS010000007.1 GCA_023269695.1 Rickettsia sp. | reverse complement strand
TAAGTATCGATGGTTTACAAATAACTTAGTTACTTGATTTTTTATCCCACTTTCAATTTCTTGGTAACTACTGCCTTTAACATCTTTAAGGTTGAGCAAAATTACCGGAAATTGACCTTGACGTTTCATGCTACTTACATCACTCGCAATTTTCAAAGGTTTTAACTCTTTAGTTTCGTCAAAACCTAAATCTACTGTACCACCAGTAAATAGCTTGTTATTGATCTTCTGTTCTGGTGGTAAAGGCGTACCTCTTTCATCTGCTTCTATCTCAAAAAATTTCTGGAGCATGTTCATATTCAAACTTTTACCCCACCGCCTTGGTCTGGTGATCAAGATAACTTTACCACTATCTTTTAGTAATTCTTTGATCATTAGACTTTTATCAACAAATACATCACTATTTACTATTAAGTCATAGAACTCATCAGTACCTGTTCTCATTCTCGGTGGTTTATTGTTAGCTTTAACAATATTAGTTTTTCTGGCTGATATATTATCAGAAAATTCTACTGCCATATTAATTTCATTATTATTAGAAAATTATTATAGAGTATCTTCTATCTCTTGTAAATACTTACCTTGATACCTTTCTTAATCCAGAATTCGGGTTACTAGGACTATTTTTAAAACCTAAAGAAGTAAGCATATGCATGGTCTCCAATAGTGGTAGTCCCATAATATTTGAGTAAGAGCCGTATATGCTAGGAATAAAAGCTTCAGCATAGCCATGAATCATGCAGCCCCCCGCTTTATTGATCCCCTCATCTAGACCGCAGTAGAATTCTATCTCTTGATGACTTAGTTTTTTAAACTTGACTATAGTTTGCACTAATTTTTGTCGTATTAGGAATTGTTCGGAAGTCTTTTTTATTATACAAACACCTGTATAGACCCTATGACGTCTCCCAGATAAAATATTAAGACAATATCTAACATCTTCACTTGTTAAAGCTTTGGGTAATATTTTCCTACCACGAGCTACAACAGTATCAGCGGCTATAATTATAGCTTCACCAGTTATTTTTTCGGCAATAACTTTTGCTTTTTCCTGTGCCAATCTTGCTGCCAATTGATTTGGTAACTCTCGTAGATATTCTGTTTCATTAATATTAGCAGGAATAATTTGTGTAGGCAATACTTTGATTCTTTTTAACAGCTCAAGCCTTGCCGGTGATTGTGAAGCTAGGATTATATCTATACTCTGTTGTTCTAAATCATTTGAGTATACATTTGACATAAATATGAAAAATTTTAATGACGATGAATAACACGACCTTTTGTTAAGTCGTAAGGGGTCATTTCCACTGTTATCTTATCCCCAACAAGTATCCTAATACGATTTTTACGCATTCTACCAGAAGTATGGGCGATAATAAAATGACCATTTTCTAGTTTTACTCTAAAAGTTGCGTTAGGTAAAAGCTCAAGGACAACTCCTTCAAAATTAATTAGCTCTTCTTTGGTCATTACAACTTAATTAAATTATATTTAAAATGGCTCCCCGGGCCGGATTCGAACCAGCGACCTAACGGTTAACAGCCGTTTGCTCTACCGCTGAGCTACCGAGGAACATTTGCCTTTATAGCTACCCGATCATTACTTCGTCATTGCGAGGAAGTAGCATTGCTACGACGAAGCAATCCAAATCTAATCACTTTCCTGGATTGCTTCGTCGCCACCAAGGTGGCTCCTCGCAATGACGGAAGTTTACTATGGATAAATGCTAATTGGGTTAGCTATATTATAGACTAAACTTCTTATAACAAATCTTTTGACTAGGGTCCAGTGTTTTCTTATTTTTTCTATAAAAAATAAATTAAAAACTACTACTATGCTGGTGTATTTGAGCATTCATTACTAATCCAAAGCCTATAAGCATTGATACCATCATTGTACCACCATAAGATATAAATGGTAAAGGTACACCCACTACTGGTAATAATCCCATCACCATAGCTATATTGATAAATACATGACTGAATAGGATTGATGTTATACCTATTACCATCAATTTACTAAATATTGTTCGACAATTGGTAGCAATCATCAACGAAATCACTATAATTGCTGAATAAAGAATTAATAGAAACAAACTGCCAACAAAACCAAATTCTTCAGCAAAAGTAGCAAAGATAAAATCAGTCTGATGTTCTGGTAAAAATTTTAGATTGCTTTGACTACCCTTAGCGAGTCCCTTCCCCCATAATCCACCAGAGCCAATAGCAATTTTTGATTGGATAATATTATAGCCAGCTCCAAGCGGATCTTTCTCAGGATCCAAAAAAACCATGACTCTTTTTTTTTGATAATCATGCATCACTTGCCAAATAACTGGTATGCAAGTAACAACGATAATACCAATTATTATAAAATTTTTCACTCTAAAACCAACAGCAAAAAACATAATACTAGCAATAATGATAGTAATCACTCCAGTACCTAAATCCGGTTCTTTTATTATCAGTAAAACTGGTAATATCACAGCTATTATAGGCAATAAAATCTTATGTAATCTGGTGAAATCCTCAGTTTTTAGTTGATGAAAATACCTAGCTAACATTAACACTATGGCTAATTTTGTCGGTTCAGAAGGTTGCAAACGAATAACTCCTAAATCTATCCAACGTTTTGCTCCCATAGCAATAGAGCCAAAAAGCTCAACACTAACTAATAAGATAATAACCGTGACATAAAATATATATGAAAACTTAAATATATATTTAATGTCAATAATCGTAATAATCATCACAATTGGTATAAACAAGAAAAAAATCATCATCTGCTTATATGCCCAAGGTTGAATATTACTATCCGAAGCGGAATATAGTACAACAAAACCAATGCTACAAATTATGCTAATAAGAATAATCAAAGTAATCGGTAGTTTTTTTAATTTTTCAAAATAATTTCTTTGAATTGACATTTTAGGTGGATATCTATAAAAATTAACTACAAAATAATAATAAATATTATATAATTTGATTCCTTAAAGTTTAACACAACGATAAAGAACATGAAATTATTATTACATAACACACTAACTCACAACAAAGAAGTTTTTATACCGCTAGATAGTAATTTAGTAAAAATGTATGTTTGCGGTCCAACTGTCTACGATCACCCCCATATTGGTAACGCTAGGTCCGTGGTAGTATACGATATTTTATATCGTACACTAAGTAAAATATTTGGAAAAAATCACATAAAATATGTCCGTAATATCACTGACATTGATGATAAAATAATAAATAGAGCCAAAGAGCTAAAAATAACGATTTCTGACTTAACCATTAAAATTACAGAAGAATTTCATTGTAATATGCAATATCTAGGTTGCCAGGCACCCAATATCGAGCCAAAAGCCACCATGCATCTTGATGATATGATTATGATTATTCAAAAATTACTTGACCTAAAACATGCATATATTGCAGATAACCATGTTTATTTTGATATTTCTACTGCTCCAGATTATACCAAATTATCAAATCGTAATCTTGAGGAAATGCTAGAAGGGGTACGTATTGAAAATAATCCATCAAAAAAGCACCCTCATGATTTTGTATTATGGAAACCAGCCAATGAAGGTGAAGAAATATTGGCAAATTTCGATAGCCCTTGGGGAATAGGTAGACCAGGATGGCATATAGAATGTTCAGCAATGAGCTATAAATATTTAGGAGAAAATTTTGATATTCATGGTGGTGGAGCAGATTTAATTTTTCCTCATCATACTAATGAAATAGCACAAAGTACATGTGCTTTCCCGAATTCCCACTTTGCTAAATATTGGGTACATAATGGATTCCTAACCTGTAATGGTGAAAAAATGAGTAAGTCGCTCAATAATTTTATTACGGTAAAAGACCTGATGGATAAAAAAATCCCAGGTAACGTGGTTAGATTATTGTTAATGAGCAGCCATTACCGCAAACCATTAGATTACAACGATAAAGCCTTAGAGGATGCTAAAAAAACCATGAATTATTGGTATAGAGCGATAGAAAATCTGGACATTAACAAGCTTGATGTTCAAAATATTTCAGAAGAATTCTTATCTAGCCTATTCGATGATCTGAATACACCTCTTGCCATTAAAATAATTAACGATTATGCCAAATTGGTTTTTGTCAGTACCAAAGAAGAAGATAAATACACATATGCATCTTACTTACTTTCTTGCAGCAATTTTATAGGTCTAATGACCAAACCAGCGAGCGAGTGGTTCCGTTGCATAATAAATGACCAACAGAATGATGAACTAATTCTCCAGCTGATTGCCAAACGACAACAAGCAAAATTACAAAAAAATTGGCTATTAGCTGATCAAATCCGTCAAAATTTATTAAAAGATGGCATTCTTCTAGAAGATAAACCAAATGGATCAACTATTTGGAGAAATGTGTTCCCAGAACCTAGGTAATAAGTAAAATTTGGCGTCATTGCGAGGAGTGCGTAAGCACGACGAAGCAATTGTAAAATGTCATTCCCGCGTAGGCGGGAATCTAAGATCCCTGCTTTCGCAGGGATGACACAAAAATGGATTGCTTCGTCGCCACTAATAGTGGCTCCTCGCAATGACAGAAGTACTTTATCTATTATATCATACTTAACAGGTCATTTAATACATTCTCACTATTTTCACTCCAAGTAGCTAATATTCCTCGGGCATCCTTGTTACTAGAATTGTGCCATAATATATCCCATTGTTTTTTGAGAGAGCTATTATTTAAAATGTCTCCTGTATAATGAACATTAAAAGCCAACATAGCTGATATAGTGTCCTCATCTAATAAGCCTAGATTTGAGTTATCTGCTTTTATAATTGGATAACCAAATTTCTCAAGTAATTTCTGTACTTCTTCAATCTTATTCCTATCCTGTTTTGTTTTATCATTATAAGATATTATAACTTTAGGATTATCTTTTCTTGAGATGAAAGAATAAAGACCAAAAGATGCTTTAGCAAACCTATCCCAAGGGAAATATATACCAGGATCTATTTTTCTACTTGGTGCCCAGTCACTGTGGCCTATTATTAATTTTGGATTTATTGCATATTTAGATACTAATGTTTTAACTAGCTCAATACTGGCATCTATTTGCTGTTCAGTGAAAGGTTCTGTGCCAGAAGCAACGTGTTCAATACCAATGGACCAACTATTCATGTCATTATCAAGTATTGAATTCACAATATGAGGATTAAGCCTACTATTTTCTTTTAAATTATTGGCTCTATCGTCTGATCCATGGAATCCACAGAACCTTGAATTTATAAGTGTTGGGTCAACTGGGTCAAGATCACTATCTGGTTCTAATTTCCCTCTACCAGCATGCCAAGCTCTATACTGATCTGGTACAAATCGATAAACGGTACCATCAGTATTTATCACATAATGAGCTGAAACATTTGATGTATTCCTGGTAAATATATCGATAGTTTCAGTAAAATTACACTCTGTATAATGCATCACTATCCATTTAGCAGCACCATTATTCTTTCTCAAATTATAATTATTACATTTCCCTACTTCAGGTTCTGCTTGAGGATCAGGTGGGATCTCATAATTTGTACGTAAATAAGTAGTATTGATATTGTTATCACTCATATGTTAATACTCCTATGTTAAATAGACTCAGAAGAGCGGATACAAAGCCCCATAAGCTATAGTTTGACAATAGACCTTCTTCGAAACTCGCTTGTGCTGAGGGATTTGAAGGAGACTCGGAACGGAGAACCGTAGCGTACTTAAATGTACGTGAGGATTCGAGTACCGAATTGACGTACAAATCACCAGCAGAAGTAGAGTTTCGAAGAAGGTCTAATATCTGTTTATTGTACTCTATTATATATATCTTGTCTACTCTTACCAATTTAAAACCCTCGTATCCTTGCTAGCGATTTGTTCGATCGTTCTTTTATAAAATTTAAAAATTGGCTAACTGAATCAACTATGTCATCATTTTTGCAATGTGGAAAACTTAACAATTCGTTGAGTAATATAGTATTAAAAGCCGATTGTTTTGGTAAAACTACGGCTGCAGATTGGAATAAAGCTAAAACTGAGGAAAATCTAGTGATTTTATCAAGTTTGGGCTTTATGGCAACTATATTAACAACCCCGTCTAATCTTAAATCTTGTATAACTTGCTGACCACTGGCTTTATCTTCAATTAATATGTATCTAGGACAATATTTCTTGGCTAATTTCTCTACTTGTCCTTTTAACTCTGGATAAGTAACTTTTTGCCTGAATAGTCCGACAAGATAATATTTCTTATCTAAAATACCCCATGATGTACAAACACTATAATCAGCATTTTCTGAAATTTTAATGGCGGTATCCCAGCTTTGCACAAAATAATCAAATTTCTTCGGTATAGTTTCATAAAAACTAATATCTTCCATATTTAACAATATACAATTATTAGATATTGGTTCTTGCAAATATTGAGCAGCATAATTATGTACACCAATTTCTTGTTCTAATTTAATAAGATAATCAGGATTATCACGAAATCCATGCAAAACATCACCTATAACATATTGATATTTATAGTTATTAATTGAAAATATTTGATCTCTTTTTGCCATAGCTGGAATTTTTAAATGATGCCAACAATTGGAATTTGCCAATAAATGCCCGCTTAAATCTTCTTCATGTAATCTCTGCATAACTAATACTATTGCTCCGGTATTTTTGTTGTTAAGTCTGGTGACAAAGGTTTGTTCAAACCATTCAACTACCCTTTTCCGCATTTTGGGTGAGTTGATTTGAGTAGGGTTATGTGGGTCATCAATGATAAGTATATCACCCCCCTCACCTGTTGCCGAACCACCAACTGATGTAGCAAACCTAAAACCATTATTATTTGTCAGAAATTTACTTTTCTGATTATGTTTTTTACTTAAAATAGTTCTCGGAAAAATTTGCTGATACCAGTCGGAAGTAAGTATCAAACGACAATCTAAAGAGTGTTTTACACTTAATACTTGAGAATAGCTGGCAGACATAATCCTTTTTGATGGATCATGCCCTAATATCCAAGCTGGCCACGCTACGCCAATACACACAGACTTTAGAGACCTAGGCGGCATATTGATGATTAACCTCTTAATATCCCCATTCTGTACGGCTTGCAAATATTCAGTAATTAGCTCAATATGCCAATTGGCTTGATATTCTATTCCAGGATTAATGGTATTAAATACTTTATTGATGAAACTATTAAAATCTTGTCTCAATATTGCATGTAATAACTTCTTTGGGTAAGTCATTGATATTTACTCAGAAATTCAGCTATAATTTCTTTATCCTCTTCCTTCATTATGGTGTTTTCATTTAAATATTCATCTTTGCTAAGCTTATTTAGCTGGATAATTAAATTGACTAATTTATTAAGCGTTTCCGTAATATTTTTTTTAATTATTACCTCACCCTTGGGTTTCTTTGATTCTAGCTCGTCTAGTTCGGCTTCAAGCAGAGAAACTATCTTAGTAATAAAACTATATAATGTGGCAATTGTGTCGTTTGTCATAATCTATCTCCACCATCTATAGGCTTCAGACCGACAAGAGACCTTTTCTCGTTTAAAGTCATAAAACTAGCATTAGAGATTTTAGCCCATAAATTCTCACGTTTTTCGGTCAATGCTGAAATACTATCACGATCAAAATCAATAATAATCTCCTCTTGATACCAGTGTGACAACCAGTTACCTAAAGCATCTGATAATTTATCAAGCAACGGAATTAATGTCTCTTCCCACAGAGCTAATCTAGCTTCTTGCATATTACTATAAGTATTATCACCATTAATACCTAGCAATTGAGGGGGAATACCGAAAGCTAAAGCTATTTCCCTAGCTGCAGAATTTTTTGCCTCAATAAAATCCATATCCTTTGGATTAATACTCATTTCTTGCCAATCAAGCCCACCTTCCAAAAGAAGAGGCTTACCAGAATTATTGTTACCGGTAAATTTTTCGGTAAGCTGCTCATGTAACCTATCAAACTGTTCATCACTAAGATAACCATTCGTTTCTTTAACTATCAAGGCTCCACTTGGACGAGCACCATTCCTCAGTAAAGAGCTATTCCAACTAGTAGCTTGCGAATGCAAATCAATTGATAAGGAAGCAGCATCAAGACAAGATAGCCCATAATAACAGTTGGTAGGATGATAATTTTTTAAATGTAACACCTTACTCATTCGATCAATTGGTGAAATAGGATAAATTTTTTCTCCACTACTACTCATATATCGATACGCTACTGGGGAATTCCTCTCTAGCACTAATTCAGTTGAATTGGCAGGTAATAAGTAAATCTCTCGGGGACGATTATTTATTGATGTTGCTAAAATATAAGCATTACCATATAACAGCTTACTTGCTATCACTTCACCAAAAAAATCTGCTCCGGCTTTTTCTGGATTAGGTTTTTTCAATAAATTATAAACAGGATGATTTGGTATTTTTTCCAAAGAACCTCGGTTATTTTTACCAACTACCCAAGGAACATGACTTGCTGACTGGGCTATTAAATTCACACATCGATAAACTATAACATTTCTACGATACGCCTCTATCCCCACTCTTACATCCCTAAATTCTGAATTTCCTAAATTAGTAAAATCAATAAATGTATGTGATTTGCAATTCTTGGCTTTAAAGACTTTTTTAAGATATTTTGTTATCATAACTTACCTAAAATAAATAAATTTCTTGCAATTATTTATTTATAACATATTTTACTGCTGCACTAAGTGTTGACGCATAAATATTTATCAAATATTTAAATTAAATTTTATGCCTCATACCAATTAGTGTTAATAAATAGAGTTATAGAACTAACCCATCAATGTTCTAGATAACCTCTATGTCATTGCGAGGAGTAGCATTGCTACGACGAAGCAATTGTAAGCTGTCATTCCCGCGTAGGCGGGAATCTAGATCCCTGCTTTCGCAGGGATGACAGTAAATTGGGCAGGGATAACACAAGAATGGATTGCTTCGTCGGCTCACGCCTCCTCGCAATGACGGTTTGGGTTTTTATACCACTCTAAGAACGTCATTGCGAGCGAACGTACGTGAGCGTGGCAATCCATGAAGCTTGTCATATGGATTGCTTCGTCGACCTTAGGTCTTCCTCGCAATGACGCTAGATAAAAGTACTTTTGTCATTGCGAGCGAAATCCAGAATCCTAAATTTTGTCAACAGAACCTAGCAGATAGTCAACTATTTTGAAAAAGAGATTATCATGAGCAAGGGATAGCACAACTTCTATAGTAATTAATATTATAATGATCCATTCAAGTCTAGTGGAGTGTTTATAGTTTAAGTCATTTGACAAAATATTGTAAAGTTCATGGATCATATTTAGTCGATTATTAAGAATATTCTGACGAATTTGAATATCTTGGAACTCTGCGGTCATCAAGTATAAGGGTTCGTAACTAGGGCGGCGCCAGAAGAATTCAGGAGTATCTAATATATCGCTGTGTAAATTAATCGAATATCGTTCGTTGAATAATATACCAATCTGTTGAGATATTTCTTTTTTGGAAAGTGATACACTACCAGTACTGGCTAGTTCTTGTTGAATAGGGGTGGTTTTTACAATTAGATTACTTACCGATTTTTCTAGCACACTAAGCTTAACGGACTGAGCTAAAGCATGCGAGATAGATAATTTTATAAAAGTCGATTTATCGGCAAGAATGATTTGGTTTTTTTCTTCGTCGATAAATGTTTTACCTGTAGTTTCGTCATAATCAAAATAAATAAAGTCAGAAATTAACTCGTCAGTTTGATTAGTTTGAAGATCTACTAACTCTTCAATGATCATTTTTTCTTGGCTTTCGTCAGCTCCCCATATAGTAACACAGCCGAAAGGGAAAAAGAAAACATCGATAGGATTTGATTTTTCTCTTTGTTCTTTTTGAATATATAATACGTCATCGAAATGTTTAGGTTCAAGACCGATCTTATTGAGGTTTATACTTAAGTCGTTCATCTTATATTCAGAAGTCGTGCAATAGGAAGTGCATCTCATATAATAAATAATTTATAGCAAGCAATTGTTGCATCAGTATAGTATAGTAGTTATAAAAGTTATAAAGTCAATTAAAATGTAATAGTTGGTAGTTATGTATGAAATATTAACAAATAGAGCAATTATTGAGGTTTCTGGTGATGATACGATGAATTTTTTGCATAATTTGACAACTAATGATGTAAGAAACAATAATTACTGTTACACTTATGCTCTAACTAACCAAGGAAGGTATTTATTTGATTTTTTTGTATTGAAACTATCGGCAACGAGGTTTTTTATTGATATAAATATTAATCAGTCTGATTTATTTAAAAATCACTTAGTGCAGTATAAGTTACGTGCTAAAATTGAAGTGAATGACTTAACTAACGCCTATCAAGTTATTTACTCAAAACAACAATTGCAACTTAATAGCTACCGAGACCCCCGTTATGACCAACTTACTTTTCGCTCAATTGTTAATAAAGATGATTTTCTAACAACCTCTGGAATAGAAGGCTTATATAAACAGGATAAATATAATCTTGCAATAGTTGATGGCTATGAGGATTTAATTGCCAACAGATCTATTCCGATCGAATATGGTGCTGAAGAGCTAAATGCTATAAGTTACACTAAGGGCTGCTATATTGGACAGGAAGTTATTTCCAGAACAAAATACCAAGGAGTTGTAAGAAAAAAAATATTTAAATTATCCGTTAATACAGGTAATTTAGATATATCGAAAGATGATGAGATTATTGCCAATAATAAAAAAATTGGTGTAGTATGTTCAACTTATCAGAATATGGCAATAGCTTTAATTAGAGAGGACGACTATTATTCATTAACAGATGCAGTTGTTACTGTAAAAGACTTATCCGTTTCTTTGGGCGTCCCACCTTGGCGTTATAGCTAACCCTAGACCAGCATTACTCCGTCATTGCGAGGAGCCACTTTAGTGGCAACGAAGCAATCCATTTTTGGTTACTTTTATGGATTGCTTCGTCGACCTACGGTCTTCCTCGCAATGACGTTGACCACATACGACTTTTAAACTACCCTGGCTTAAAACCCCTTCCTCTTCTAACTTTCGACAGCTGTGGGCTTACAGCCTCCTCGCAATGACATTGAAGACCCATCTGATTTGCTTAAATATGTAATAGAGTGCTTAATATAAAAAAGACGAATCTCTTTATCTATTACCTTATCTAGTAAGGTAATATTATGATACCATGGTAATTGTGCAGCAACCTGCTGCACAATTACAGAATCAGGATATTCCTTAGCAAATTGTCGCATATATTTAAGATTTCGAGCACTAAATCCTTTCATTTCAGGAAAAGCAGATATTAAATCACGACTAAGCTTGTCAATTATTTTAGCACCCCAGGCATGTTGATCTTGACGAGTTAAAATCTCGCTACCAATATGGTGATATAAAATTATCAGCTCTTTATTAACAGATCGTGCTGCTTGATAACGACTTGTAGCTACGCGGGCTTTTAACTGTTCTAAAAACTCTTTATATTCTGTAGTTATAATATTTTTATCCATGGTGCTTCTATTAATTTATTGATTCCCTAACTTAATTACTATAACTTCAATTCGGGATAATGATAACTCTTTAAAAAAATGTGGGCAAGAGTAATGTATTGAGGAATGAAAAAAAATAATCAATCCCGCAAAAATAATGAAAATTGCTATTAGTGGAGCATAAAAATCTGTTATATTTATTATATATAGCTAACCCGAATAAGTTATTGATATCTCAGGCGTCATTGCGAGGAGCTACTTTAGTAGCGACAAAGCAATCCAGGAAAGTGATTAGAAATGGATTGCCACGACCACTACGTGTGGTCTCGCAATGACGCCAGTTTACTATGGCTAAATGCTAGTCGGGTTAGCTATATTGTAGCAACGAGAAAGAACAGCAAGGTACCATATGAGTAAGATTATATTTTTAAACGGATGCGGTTCTGCCGGTAAAACATCTATCGCAAAATCAATACAATATTTAAGTAAGGAGTCTTGGCTTACTTTTGGTGTAGATAGTTTTATCGACATGATACCATACTCCCCTGATTATAAGGTGTCTACCGAATATTTTACCTTTGTGCCAGGAAGAAACGATCGTGGTTTAACCATGCGGGTTGAGAGTGGAGCAAAAGGTAAGCAACTCTTTGGGGTAATGCCAGATTTTGCCAATCTGCTTGCAAGTCGAGGAAATAATATTATTATTGATGAAGTCTTATTTGATGATTCCTGTCTTAAATCTTACATAAAAATCTTGAGTAGCTATAGTGTCTATTTTGTTGGAGTTTTCTGTGATCTTTCAGTAATGCAGGAGCGAGAAATTCTACGCGATGATCGGGCTATAGGTTTATCGAATGATCAAATAGACAGAGTTCACGCAAGTAGCTTGCGTGAATATGATTTAACAGTTGACACTACCTCAAGAACGGCTTTTAAAAATGCCAAACAAATCCTGGAATTTGTCGAGAACAATCCTGTACCTCAAGGTTTTATGACTATGCGTAAGAGGTTATAGCTAACCCGACTAGCTATATATATATTTGAAAGACTATAAATTGATTACAGAATGTTAATATATAAACGTTATATAATAAGAAACATAATACCATCCTTGGTAATAATTATTTTCTCGGTCACTAGCCTTGTATGGATTACTCAGGTATTAAATATGTTGCACTTAATTGACAAAGGCATAAAAGCTCAGGATTTCTTAAATTTAATTATTTTAGTTATTCCATCTTTGTTATTTATTTTATTACCTTTTGCAACTGTTATTGCTGTTATTTATACTTATAATGCTTTGAGTGAGAGACGTCAGATAATTATTTTACAAAATTTGGGATTAAATAATATTCAACTAGCTAGTCCAGCATTGATTATAGCTTTGATAGTTATGTTATTTGCATATTATATTTCGATTAGTTTATTGCCATTATCTTATAGCAAGCTTAAATCAGATATTAATCTCATGAAGAATAATTATACATCCAATATGTTAGATGAGAAGACATTTAATACAATTTCTAAAGATATAACAGTTTATTTTGATAAAAAATTACCTGATGGTACTATAAAGAATTTGATCATTTTTGATAATCGCAAGCATGATAATCATGCAATCTTGTTTTCTAAATTCGGGATGTTTAAAATATATAATAACAGTTCGTCTTTTCAGTTAAAAAATGGAGTTAGGCAGGTATATGATCATAATGGTAATTTGAATAATTTATCATTCGAAGTTCTAACCGTAGAATTAGTTAGTAATGATGGTAAGAAATTGGTAAGGGAGAAGTATAATCGAGAAATCAATGAATATTATATTGATGAATTGTTAAAACCCAACAATATTTTATCAGAACAGAGGAAGATTAAATTAATTGCTGAGGGGCATCAAAGATTGATTTGGCCTATGTATAATTTTGTACTGGTTTTTCTAACATTATCTGTTTTTTTACAGCAGCCTTATAATAAAAAGTCTAGTTTAAGACAGATTCTAATTACCGCACTTTCTGCCATAATTATCACATACTTACATTTTCTATTACAAAATCTTGCTTCGAAAGATTTAAATTTTATCTTTGCTTGTTATGCGAATATTATTATTGCTATTATTGTAAGTCTATATTTATATTTCCGTAGAACTATATGACTTTCCAAGATTTACCACAATTCCTAAAAATCTTAGAGCAAAATGGGTTCCTTAAGCGTATATCCTATCCTGTATCATCTAACCTTGAAATAACAGAAATCAGTAGAAGAATTTTAATAAAAGACGGTCCAGCTCTGCTGTTTGAAAATGTTATTAAAAACGATGGCACCAAGTCTAATATGCCAGTTCTAACTAATTTATATGCTAGTACTGAGCGAATCGCCTTGGGACTTGGCTTGAAACATAAAGAAGATTTGAGGAAATTCGGTGAATTGCTAGCTTTTCTTAAAGCCCCCGAACTACCTTCTTCCTTTAAAGAAACCTTTGCCATGTTGCCATTGGCAAAAAGAATGTTGGCTATGTCGCCAAAAATTTTATCAAAAGCCCCCTGTCAAGAAGTTATAATTGATGATCCTGATGTTAATATATTGCCGATACAAACCTGTTGGCCTCTTGATATCTCGCCATTAATTACTTGGTCAATAGTTGTTACTAAAGGACCTAGTCTAGAGAAGATAGATAATTTTAACCTTGGTATATACCGAATGCAAGTAGTAGGGCGTAACAAACTTATTATGCGTTGGCTTAAAATGCGAGGTGGAGCTCAGCAACATAAACGTTGGCAATCGTCAGCATCGCCAGAGCCTTTCCCTGCTGCAGTGGTTATTGGGGCAAGTCCTGCTGTAACTATGGCTGCTGTTATGCCGCTACCTGATAATATGTCTGAGTATAATTTTGCTGGATTATTAAGAGGTAAGTCAATTGAACTGGTAAATTGTGTCAGTATAGATATGAAAGTGCCGGCTCATAGCGAAATTGTTATTGAAGGACATGTAAGTTTTGATGAATATCTACCAGAAGGACCATTTGGTGACCATACAGGTTACTATAATGATGTTGAATATTTTCCAGTCTTTAACGTTAAGACTATTACTATGAAAAAGCAACCTATATATTTAAGTACTTATACTGGCAAGGCTCCAGATGAACCATCTATACTTGGCACAGCATTAAATGAAATATTTATTCCTATAGTTCAGCAACAATTTCCAGAAATCGTTGATTTTTGGTTGCCACCTGAAGGTTGTTCTTACAGAATTGCCATTGTATCTATCCGCAAAGCTTATCCAGGTCATGCAAAAAGAATAATGATGGGGGTTTGGTCATTTTTAAGACAATTTATGTATACCAAATTTATTATTGTGGTAGATGATGATATAGATATTCGTGACTGGAAGGAAGTGGTTTGGGCAATATCAACTAGGAGTGATCCTTCTAGAGATACTACTTTTATTGATAATTCACCAATAGATTATCTTGATTTTGCATCACCTGTATCAGGGCTTGGTAGTAAAATGGGGATAGATGCAACTAATAAGATATCCCCAGAGACGAACAGAGCCTGGGGTAAGAAAATAGAAATGACTAATGAAGTCATTGAAAAAATTGACAAAATTTGGGATATGCTTGGTATACTCAAATGATTTTACCTAGGACAAAAAAGCTATATAGCTACCCAGATTAGTATTTACTCATAGTTGATTGTAAGATGTCATTCCCGCGTAGGCGAGAATCTAGATCCTCTACTTTCGCAAGGGTACACAAAAATGGATTACTTCGTCGCCGCAAAGCTGCTCATCGCAATGACGTTGTGGACTTTTTTGCTTCGTCGTGATTCGCTACTTCTCACTAATAGATGGAAGTATAGCTAGTCGGGTTATCTATAAGATGTGTTTTAGTAAATAAAGACATAAAGTTTTTGGAAGTGGCATTTGCTACTGTTTCTAGGTTTGTTTCTTTTATTTCAGCTATTTTCTCTGCTACATATTTGACAAAAGCCGGTTCATTTTGTTTGCCACGCATCGGAACAGGGGCAAGATAAGGAGAATCTGTTTCAATTAATAATCGGTCTAGTGGAATATAGCGTACTATATCCTGCAAAGCGGTGGCGTTTTTAAAGGTTACAATTCCAGCAATTGATATATACATACCAAGGTCAAGCATTTTCTTTGCTAAATGCTTTGAGGCGGTAAAACAATGAATAAGACCGCGAAACGCGGTATTTTGCATTTCGCTACTTAAAATATCAATAGTATCTTCTTCTGCTTCTCTTGTATGGACTATAATTGGTAACCCTGTGCTTTGAGACGCTTTTATATGCTCTTGAAAAGACCCAATTTGTTTATTTTTGTCGAATACTTGGTAATAATAATCGAGACCAGTTTCACCAATTCCAATAATTTTCGGGTGATTACAATATTCCATAATAGTTTCGCACGAGACAATTTCCTTGACTTCATTGGGATGAACACCGCATGAAGCAAAGACGTTACCGTATTTTACGGTTATATCTAGAATATCCGGCAATTCTTCAATGGTAGTACATATAGTCTGCATGTACTTGACATTATTATTTTCTGCTCTGCTTATTATTGCTGATAAATCTTCTTTTAACATGTTAAGATGGCAATGAGAGTCAATTAGTATACTCTTCTGATTGGAGTATATCATTTTATTTTATCCAATTTTTTGTAATTATTATATTAGCAATTTTTTCTACTTCATTAAGTGGGATATAATTATAGCATTCAAGCATCGTTACAGATTTGTCTAGTATTTTAGCTATTCTTAATTCTAGCAAATTCTGTATAAACGATAGATGTTTAGGTGATTTAAAATTACTAGGACAGAATATATAAAGAGGTTTGCCAGTAGAAACTGCCTCGCTACACATGGAAATCGAATCAGCAGTGGAAATTATGTAATCTGCCTGTGCCAACATACCAAAATAAGGGTTAGATTTAGCTTCTTCCTCTGTTGGATCATAAATAATAGCAGATGAAGATACACTATTTCTAATAATTTGTTTTGCTGAATTAGGGGTACGTCGACTAAAGCTAATAAACAGGGTATATTTTTCATCTTGCTGTATAGTAGGCTGACTTTTAGTAATATTTGATAATATTGTTGCAAGTTCGCAAGCATTTTCGTCGGTAAACTGATAATTTTTGCTATTACCACCAATAATTACCGATATAAACTGCTTAAGGTTTGGATAGTTTTTACGTAATTCGATACCACCAGCCTGTATTTTTGCTTGAACGTTATTAAGTGCCCCAGTAATTCTCAATATACCCGAATCATTTAAATATGTTTCCACCCTACTCACCTTATCGTGATGTGGTATAATAATTAGGTCAAATTGCTCAAATGCTAGGTTAGGGTGCATAATTTGAACTATTCTTACTTTACCAGCAGATTTATATTTTAAATAACTTGCTAAAGAAGCAGCTCTTCTCCCAGCAGAAATTATTAAGTCAGGGAATCCTTCCATTTCCCATGAATGTAATAGCTCCTTTTTAACATGGATAGGACTGAAGGTAAGTAAAAAATTTGGTAATTTACCCCAAATATTATATTCAACAGGTTTTAATTGGTAACCAAGACCTATTTTTTCTGCTAGGGCTATAGATTGATTCACACTACCCACCCTGTTGTCAGCTAACACCCAAATTTTAGGTTTAATATTATACATTTCTAATAATTCTTGTTAAGTTATTGTTTTAATTATAGCTAACCAGGGTTAGTATTTATCCATAGCAAATTGACGTCTATTAGCGAGGAGCTGCTAAGCGGTAACGAAGCAATCCAGTCTAATGAATAGTGGATCGCCACTACACTCACGTGGTCTCGCAATGACGTATGTGCCTATAACTCGTCGTCATTGCGAGGAGCTACTTTAGTAGCGACGAAGCAATCCAGAAAAGTGATTAGAAATGGATTGCTTCGTCGGCTCACGCCTCCTCGCAATGACGTCACTTTACTATGGCTAAAACCTTCTCGGATTAACTATAACTAAATAGCCACTTTATTAATCACCAATTCATTATTCGCTGATTTTATGTTTACAATATCACCGCTACCGATACTACTAGAAAGAATCATTTTGGCAAAATGATTTTGTAGTTCTCGTTGAATGAGTCTCTTTAATGGTCTAGCACCAAACATTGAATCATAGCCTTTATCAGCCAGGTAATTTATAGCCGATTCATCAAATTGCAATGTAATATTTTGTTGCAAAAGAATTTTTTTTAAATTATCCAGTTGTATTTTGACAATATCATGTATGTTGGCATGAGTTAGTTTATGGAATAGAATAATCTCATCTAGTCTATTTAAGAACTCAGGTTTAAATACTGCTCGTACATATTGCATTACTTGCTCCTTGATCTTATCTTCGTCATCTCCTGCTTGTTGATTAACAAGTATTTCAGCTCCAAGGTTAGAAGTAAGAACAATGATGGTATTTTTAAAATCAACGACTATCCCTTGACTATCAGTTAGACGCCCTTCATCCAAAATTTGTAGCATAATATTGAAAATATCCGAATGAGCTTTCTCTACCTCATCAAATAAAATAACTTGATAAGGTCTCCTGCGTACTGCTTCAGTTAATATCCCACCCTGCTCATAACCAACATACCCTGGGGGAGCTCCAATCAAACGTGAGATAGAGTGTTTTTCCATATATTCAGACATATCAATTCTGAGTATGGCATTACGATCGTCAAATAAAAAGAGTGCCAAAGCTTTGGTTAGTTCAGTTTTACCAACACCAGTTGGACCTAAGAATAAGAACGATCCAAGTGGTCTATTATGATCCTGTATTCCAGCCCGAGAGCGACGTACAGCATCACTGACTCCTTTTATAGCTTCATCTTGACCAATCACCGATTGACGTAATTTATCTTCCATCGCTAATAGCTTTTCACGTTCGCTTGATAGCATCGTATCAATCGGTATACCAGTAATTTTGGAGATGATTATAGCTATATCGTTTTCTGATACAACTTCTTTTGATAGTTGGTTATTTCCCCCTTCTATTACTTGTTGTAGTTTCTTAGTTAAATCAGGAATAATACCATATTTCAGCTCACTAGCCCGAGCAAGATCGCTACTTCTTTCTGCTCGTTCAAGTTCTAATCGAGCTTTTTCTAGCTCCTCTTTTAATTTTTGTTCAATATGTATTTTGGATTTTTCAGCTTGCCAGCTAGCACTCATATCATAAGAAAGGGATTCAAGTTTAACTAATTCGTCTGTTAATTGGATAATTTTCTTTTTTGAATATTCATCATCTTCTTTTTTTAGAGCCGCTAGTTCAATTTTTATTTGAATGATACGGCGATCAAGTTCATCCAATTCTTCCGGTTTGCTAGATAATTCTATTTTTAGCCGACTACATGCTTCGTCGATTAAGTCAATAGCTTTATCTGGTAAATAACGATCAGTAATATATCTGTTAGATAAAGTGCTGGCGGCAATTATAGCATTATCAGCAATTCTTACACCATGATGTAATTCATATTTATCCTTAATACCGCGTAGAATTGAAATAGTATCTTCTACTGTTGGCTCACTAACGTAAACTGCTTGAAATCTTCTAGCAAGAGCTGCATCTTTCTCAATATATTTACGATATTCATCTAAAGTGGTAGCACCAATACAATGCAGTTCTCCTCTAGCAAGCATTGGTTTTAGTAAATTTGATGCATCCATAGCTCCGTCTGTCTTACCAGTTCCTACTAAAAGATGTAGTTCATCAATAAATAAAATGATTTCCCCACTAGAGTTCTTAATCTCATTTAATACAGCTTTTAGCCGCTCTTCGAATTCCCCGCGATATTTAGCCCCAGCAATTAAAGCTCCCATATCAAGTTCAATGATACGACAATTTGCTAGAGTTTCTGGAATATCTTGGCTAAATATTCTTTGGGCTAGCCCTTCTATTATGGCTGTTTTACCAACCCCTGGCTCTCCTATCAGTACCGGATTATTTTTCATTCTTCTCGACAAAACTTGTACTGTTCTTCTAATTTCCTCATCTCTGCCAATTATTGGGTCAAGTTTACCAAGTTCTGCCAACTCAGTTACATCTCTACCGTATTTTTTTAGGGCATCATAACTATTTTCAGAAGAGGCACTATCAGCTGTCTTACCTTTTCTTAACTGTAGAATTGCTGTGTTTATTTTCTTATTAGTTATTGAATTATCCGATAAAATTTTACCAGCAGAGGTGTTATCATACGATAATGCCTCAAAGATTCGCTCAATAGTTATAAAACTATCAGCATTATTCTTTGCAAGATCTGATGCTTTATCAAGTAATTTTAGTGCTTCCGATGATAGATAAAGCTGCCCTCCTCCCTCTATTTGTACTTTCGGGATTTTATTTAATTCTATAGTTAAAGCTTTATCTAAATCATCTAAGCTAATACCTAAAATATTAATGAGATTATCAATAACGCCGCTATCATCGTTTAATAAGCTCGCCAATATATGTAATGGCAATATTTGCTGATGATCATTTTTTGCTGCTATGCTCTGGGCATTAGACAACACAGATTTTGCATGGGTAGTAAATTTTTCTATGTTCATTGCAATAACCTTATAAATTTTAGATTAACTCAAAGTTATAGCTAATCCGATTAGTATTTAGCCATAATAAACTGGTGTCATTGCGAGTAGGCGTAAGCCTACGAAGCAATCCATTTTTGGTTACTTTTATGGATTGCTTCGTAGTGCTTACGCACTCCTCGCAATGACGCCAGTTTGCTATGGCTAAATACTAATCGGATTAGCTATATTATTAAATATATCATAATATTTTCTTCCACTAAGTCTTTAATATATAATTTTTTATGTATATAACTAACTCGTTAAGGTTCTAGATAGCCTCTCCGTCATTGCGAGACCACGTAGTGGTCGCGGCAATCCAAAAAAGTGATTAGAAAATGGATTGCTTCGTAGGCTTACTCCTCCTCGCAATGACGGAAGTATTACTATGGCTAAATGCTATATGTGAAGAGTAATTGATTGCTTAACCATTTCTGTCCTCTAATTGATAGTAGGGGATAAACTTGTTGTTTAATTTTTTGATAATATTGTTTTATATAATTTATCTCATCTTCGTTTAGCATTTTGTAATCTATTAACTCCTTTGCATAAGGAACCATAGTAAGAGTATCAAATTCTAGATAATTTACGTCTTGTAAAGTATTTTTGACATACATCAAATTTTCTATTCTAATGCCAAATTCGTTGATTTTATAGTAACCCGGCTCATTGGACACAATCATACCTGGTTGTAGAATCACGTTACTGCGTAAACTAATATTTTGAGGTCCTTCATGAACATTTAAAAAGCTACCAACACCATGACCTGTACCATGCGGGTAATCTTGTCCATCTCTCCACAGAAATTGCCGAGCTAGAACATCTAAATTGCTTCCTGTAGTAATATTAACCGGAAACTTAATTATCGATAAAGCAATATGTCCCTTAAGAACTTGAGTATAGCGTAATTTTTGTTCCTCAGTAGAGCCTCCTATAGCAAAGGTTCTAGTTACATCAGTAGTACAACCTTTATATTGCCCCCCAGAATCAATTAATAATATACCTTTACCTAAGATCTTTTTTGCTTGATGACTTGTTGCTCGGTAATGAATTATGGCACTATTTTCCTTAAAACCACATATAGTCGGGAAACTATCCATAACATATTGATCTTGCTTAGATCTGAATTCTGTTAATATTTCTCCTAGATCATATTCAGTTTGATCTTGTAAATTTGCTAGTTCAAACAAATATGCAAAGAATTCACATAGTGCTACTGCGTCCTTGATATGAAAATTAATTGCGTGTTTAATCTCAATATCATTCTTAAGTGCTTTAGATAATTGACAAGGGTCGTTAATTTTTTCTACTAGCCTATTATTAAGTAAATCCATAATATAACTTGAGGCAAAATTCTCATCAACGAGGACTTTATTAGCTTGACCCAATATACCGGCAAATCTTTCTTCCGGTAAAATAGTTATGTCAGGACGAGCAATCATAACATCTTGATTAGCTCTCTCTGGGTTAGTAAATAAATATAGTTGGTCCTGAGTGATTAGAACTATAGCAAGCATCAATGGTGAATATGGAATGTCACTCGCTCTGAAATTTAATAACCAGCATATTGAATCTGCTGAAGTAACAATCATCGTATCTGCAGAATATTTGGTTAGTAGATTGCGACATATGGTAATTTTATTACTATATAATTGACCAGAAAATTTATCATCATGAACATATATCTTTGATGAGGCTTCCGCTGGTCTATCATGCCAAATTTGGTCTACTAAATTATCAGATATTTTATGTAAACGGGATTTTATTTTAGAAAATATTTGTAACTTAACATTAGTAAAGAGTCTCGAATCATATCCCAATATACCATCATTACCTAAATAGTCATCCCAAGAGAAATAGGGTAAATCTTTAATATCAAAAATCTTAAAAATTTTTGGATCTAGCTCACACTTACTTTGTTGTAGATAACGACCATCTGTAAAAAATATTGCCTTACTTTTACAGATTACCGCAATACCATTTGACCCGCTAAAGTTGGTTATATATTGTAGTCGCTTAGCACTTTCATGAACATATTCGCTAAGATATTGATCATTACATGGTACTATATAGCCATCTATTTTATACTTAGCAAACAGCTCTCTAATATTGCTGATACGTTCTTGCATTAAACCTACTATTTATCCAAAAGAAGTTACCTACTTCTGTCATTAGACGGCTTCTTAGTTATAGAACTAACATGGCTGGGAGCAGCTTTTCCCTCAGTTGGAACCTTAGATAATATATCACTTCCAATGGATTTACCAATAAGTTGAGCGACTCTTATAACTTCAGGACTTAGACCTTTTAAATTATCCTGTGATCTTGCTATCTGTTGTTCTTTTGCAAGCAGTGAAACTCTACCGAGGAGTGTTCCATCAATAGATACTTTAAAATGATCAGCAAGAGCTACCACTGTTTCAGTAGTTAGCATCTTTTGATTATTATCACCTTCTTTTAAAAAAGGGCGGACCGCATCGTCACTACGACCAATTTTCGATCCTAATTCATATTGAGTTAAATTATTTTTGACTAGTTCCTTATTGATAAAATTTTTCAAATTACCACTTAACTCTCCAGGAGATAGTTGAGCATATTGTTGCTTTTCACCAGAGACAAATTCCTTTCTACCTAGCATTTCATCAACAGAGCAGTCAAAATAATTGGCAAGCTTGACTATGTTTTTTATTTCAGGGCGTCGATTCTCTAACATTCCTCTCATGGTAGTTGGAGGAATGCCTGCGTGTTCAGCTAGCTCACCTACCTTTAGTCCTCTTTTCTTCAGTTCTTCCGCAAGGAAATCTTTTATATTTTCAGACCAGCCCATTAAACATAATTTTTTATAAAATTAACCCGTGAAAAACGGTTTTTTCTTGACAAGCAAAAAACGTCATAGTAAAATTGTTCATCTTGCCAAATGAACTCAACGAATTCTTTCAGTAAGATAAACTTTAAAAATTAAAACATAATTAATATATAAATTCAACCTTACTCATATATATTAGGTTGAATATGAATAATGTTAATTACCCATAAATCCTTATCATAAAAGGAAATACTTTAATGAATATATACAATATTTATCCGATAATCAAATATATTTTTGCTTATATAGTAACTTTTTTATTAAAAATGCAACCTAAACTATTCTATCCCATAATTAATAAGAATATTTTATTTACAATCATAGTTAGGGGGTTTTGTGCAAAATGATCTTGATGAGAAAACATTCAATGGAAAATATGACAAAGATCTAAAACAATTATATAGCAAGATTACGACTATATCAGGTTACATAATTGCTATGAGGTCAGACTGTATAAAAGAAGCTAAAAAGACTGAGGAGGCTCTAAAAATTCTAGTCAGACGTACATATGACATTAGAGGCGGGCTTTGGGTCTGTTTGATTACTATATGGTTTTTAGCCGTACTCTTCCTGCAAAAAACTTTTAGTTAGTATCTACAGTCAATTGATTTGAGTTTACCAACCTAAATTTTACTACTTGAACCTAAATTAGATATTAGAACCCACTATGACTAACCAGAGAAAGTTATAGTGAAATAGATATTGTAGTGACCATTTGTCTATATACTCAAATGATTTGAAAGAATAATAGACTTCCTGCATAAATCAATCTAGTTGGTGATTTTGTCGTCGAAACTCGCCTCCGCTCCTCACGTACGTCTATGTACGCTGCGGTACTCGGCTTCGTTTCTTCTAAAAATCCCTCAACTATCTTTGACTTATGCAGGAGGTCTAATGTTAAAGTTCGTAAGTTAGCGAATTCCATCAGGGCTATGGCACTTTATTGAGCCTTAAGTCGAATACATGACTGCATTTGCTTTTTTCTGTCAAGTATTATTTTTTTCCTTGCATTTTTGGGTAGATCCATACATGACGTCAGTTTACTACAGCTAAATGCTATTTGGGTTAGCTATACTTAATGTTTATGGTCATGATGATGGATGTAAAAACCAATTGCTGACAAGGTGTTTAAGAAGTCTTGGTTTTCTGCTAAATCGTTTGGTTTGCCGCTACAGCATATATGTCCATTTAAACATATCACTTGGTCAGAATTTTTCATTACCGTAAATAAGTCATGTGAGATCATAAAAATTGTAATATTTAGACGTTTTTTTATTTGATTAATGATCCGGTAAAATTCTTGTTGACTAGTGACATCTAATGATTGAGTTGGTTCATCTAAAATAATTAGATCAGGATTGTTCAGTAAGGTAGCAGTTAGCATTAACTTCTGAAATTGACCACCAGAAAGTTCTGAAATATCGTGGTGCTTATAATTATCAAAATCAATAAAATTGCCCAACTCTTGCCAATCCTTGTTAGTACTATTTAAAGCTAATAAATATAAAAAATTTTCAGCTGTAATTGGTAAATCTGAGGCAAAATCTAGTCTCTGAGGCACATAGCCAATTTTTAGATTAGGATGAATTATTATGTTACCAGATGAAGGGCTATCTAAACCCAAGATTAATCTAGCTATTGTTGTTTTGCCAGCACCATTTGGACCTATTAAAGTGGTTACTTCGCCTTTCTTAACAGTAAAATTAATATTGGTAAGGGGTAACTTTTTACCAAATTTCTTAGATACATTACTGAATTTTATTAATATAGTATCTTCTGATTTCGAGATAGGCATAGCAATTCTAATTATGATTTTATATGGTCACGTAATGGTGCATACGTCGTCATTATGAGAAGCCACGTTAGTGGTAACAAAGCAATCCAGATTTATACTAATTTTTATGGATTGCTTCGTCGGCTTACACACTCCTCGTAATGACGCATGGGTTTCGTCATTGCGAAACCACGTGAGTGTAGTGGCAATCCATTTCTAATCACTTTCCTGGATTGCTTCGTCGCCTACTAAAGTGGCTCCTCGCAATGACGCCAGGCTGTTTTCTCTATGACCTTTAAATGCCATGCAATGTGAGTCTGTAAGAGTCTATTGAACAATTTCCCATTGACCATCAGGTTTACGACAAGCTTTGCCATAAGCTTTCTCCTGCTTACCACCGACAACGATTGTCTGAGTATACTCACGACAATATTGCCCTTGATCATTTTTAAAAGCTCTTTCTGGTGTTACATATCCGTAATTACCACTATCCGGGTTATGCCATTCTACGCTTTGACCACTAGAACCAGTTTCTAGAGCCTTCTGAGAGCTTAATTGTGCCAATTGCCTGTCATGCTCATCCATAGTCTTACCGATTTGACCGCCAATAAGTGCTCCAGCTAAAACCCCTATACCAGTTGCTGCAAGTTGTCCTGTGCCTTTGCCAAATTGCGATCCTAAAAGCCCGCCAGCTACACCGCCAATTAATGTTCCACCACCTTGTTTATTCATGGTACAGCCGTGCAACATTGTTGCTGCCAAAATAATTGGCATAATTTTGAGTGTTAATTTCATAAAAACCATATAAGTTTAAGTTTTAAATATATATTAAGAAATAATAATCGTTAAATTTGACACATCCCTTGATTAGAGTATATTATAGCTAACTTGATTAGCGATTTAGCCATAGTAAACCAGCGTCATTGCGAGGAGGCATAAGCCGACGAAGCAATCCATTTCTAATCACTTTTCTGGATTGCTTCGTCGCTACTAAGGTAGCTCCTCGCAATGACGTCTGTGAATTTGGCGTAATGTTAGTCGGGTTAACTATAGCCGGATAATAATGTATTTTATATTATAAAACAATTGAAATTTTATATGACTACTTCAGAGCATCAAAATTTAATTAAATTGGCATCTTACCTTTCTTTTACTGTAGCTGCATTCATCTTACTTATTAAATCTTATGCGTGGATTGTAACTGATTCTCAGTCTATTCTAGCATCTTTAATTGATGCTATGCTTGATATTTCATCGTCTTTTATTAATTTGGTTGCTATTCGTTTTGCATTGCAGCCCCCTGATTATCACCATAGGTTTGGGCATGAGAAAATCCAAGATTTAGCAATTTTTTCACAATCAGTATTCGTTTGTGTTTCTGGTTTATTTATTTGTTCTTCTTCAGTAAAGTCTCTTATTGATAGATCAGTTCCAGGCAATATAGAGTCTGGTATCAATGTAATGTATTTATGTATTATCCTAACTTTTATTTTGCTGGCTTATCAAACTTATGTGATAAAAAAAACTGGTTCTGAAATAATAAAAGTAGATAAATTACATTATTTTACAGATTTACTAGCAAATATTGCCGTAATCGTTTCTATAAATTTAACTACTAGTTTTTGGTTTATAGATTCATTATTTGGTATAAGTATTTCATTATATATAATATATGCTTCTTATGCTTTATTCAGAAAGGCTTTCAAAAATCTTATTGATGAAGAACTACCGGAAAAAGATAGAAAAAAAATTATATCAATAATTAGTAGTTTTAAAGAAGTAAAAGGCATCCATGAAATGAAAACTAGATACGCTGCAAGTAAACCATTTATACAATGTCACATAGAAATGGATGGAGATATGTCATTATATAGTTCTCATCATTATAGTGATCAAATTTGCAGTGCATTGCTATTAGAGTTTCCAGGGGCAGAAATAATTATTCATCTAGATCCATATGGTTATGAAGAAAAAGTTAATTACCGTGAAAACATCAACCCCATTTAATAATTTTTTCATGGATGAAGCTTTAAAGCAAGCACAACTTGCTTTAGAGAAAAATGAAATGCCAGTAGGTGCTATTATCGTAAATAGAATAACTAACAAAGTTATTGCAAAAGCTCATAATATTGTTGAACAGATAAAGAATCCGGTATTGCATGCTGAAATTGTAGTAATAAATCAATCTTGTCAAATTCTAGCTAGTAAGAATTTATCAGATTGTGATATGTATGTTACTTTAGAGCCATGCACTATGTGTTCTGCTGCAATATCTTTTGCCAGAATAGGTAGATTATTTTATGCCGCAAATGACCCAAAACAGGGGGCGGTTGAAAATGGTGGACGTTTTTTTAATAGTAAATCTTGTTTCTACCGTCCTGAAATATATAGTGGTTTCTCGGCAAAATTTTCTGAAAATCTAATCAAAGAATTCTTTAAAAAAATAAGGTATAGCTAATCCGATTAGTATTGAACTATAGTAATAGATTTCCTGCATAAGTCAAAGATAGTTGAGGGATTTTTAGAAGAAACGAAGCCGAGTACCGCAGCGTACATAGACGTACGTGAGAAGCGGAGGCGAGTTTCGACGACAAAATCACCAACTAGATTGACTTATGCAGGAAGTCTAATCTAATGAATGTGGATTGCCACTACACTCACGTGGTCTCGCAATGACGGATAATATAGCCTCTTCGTCATTGCGAGGAGCCACTTTAGTGGCGACGAAGCAATCCATTTTTGTGTCATCCCTGCGAAAGCAGGGATCTAGATTCCCGCCTACGCGGGAATGACAACTTACAATCGCTTCGTCGACCTAAGGTCTTCCTCGCAATGACGTCGTTTGATGTACCAACTTAACCCAGACACTAGTGAGTGTATGAGAAAACCTATAATACCCCAGATCATTCTAGGTGTATATCATTAACGATAGGAGCAAATTCCTTAATTACAGCTTTATAAAGTTTGCGTTTAAAGGGAATTATAATTGACAATAACTCATCAAAATTAGCCCAACGCCATTCTTCAAATTCTGGGTTACTTGTATTAATGTTAATATCTTCATTAGTACCTGTAAACCTAATTAAAAACCATTTTTGTTTTTGACCCCGGAAATTACCATCCCATAATTTAGGTATTAAAATTTGGGGTACGTCATAACTATACCAATATCTGCTTTCTGCAAGAATATCACCTTTATTACAACCTATCTCTTCTAGCATTTCTCTAAGAGCGGCAACACTGGGTGTTTCTCCTAAATCTATACCACCTTGAGGCATCTGCCAAGCCGGTATTTTACTATCAATCCTTTTGCCAACAAATACCCTATTAGCAGCATCTATTATCATCATACCTACACTTGGTCTATACGGTAATTCATGATAACATTTACGAAGAGCTTTATTTTTCATGTTCTTAGTTTTATATGGAAGGCAGATTTGCAAAATGCCCATCTCACAACCTATTATAGCTGATTACTCTTCATTTGTGTACCTAAATTATTAATCCTTAAGTTATTTTAATTACTCTATTTCTTCCTTGTTCCTTTCCTTGATACAAAGCTTGGTCGGCACGCCCTATAAAATCACTAATAGTTTCTCCAATTTTGTATTCAGTTACTCCTACTGAAATAGTTCTCTTAATAGGAGCTTCTTGAGTTTTAACTTTAAATTCGATAGACTCCACTCTTGTTCTTACCCGCTCTGCTACATACATAGCCTCATCAATCGTTATATCATTTAAAAGGACAGCAAATTCCTCACCGCCATATCTAGCAATTAAGTCTGTAACCCTAAAAATGTTTTTCAGAACATTAGTAATGGTTTTTAGCACTATGTCTCCTGCTTGATGACCATAAGTATCATTAACTTGTTTAAAATGATCAATATCACACATAAGTAAGCATAAGGGTCTTTTGCTATCATTAGCTTTTTTTACCATTTGTTTTATGTGTGTATCAAAATAGTGACGGTTAAATATACCAGTCAAACCATCTTTAATCGATAAATTTACGCTTAACTCTAAATCATTGCGTAATCTATCTTGGTAATGTTTTCTTCTCAATTGAGTTCTAATTCTAGCTAATAGCTCATTTTTGTCGACCGGGTACATAAAATAATCATTAATGCCCAGCTCCAAACCTTTGATAACTATTAATGTATTTTCTTCTTCAGCTTGTAATATGAGTACTATATCATGAAATTTAGCATTAGATCGTAACATCATGCTTATTCGCAAAGGATCTCCTTGCTCTAATTGACAGCTAATAATTACTAAATCCGGAACATATTCAATATCTTTCCCCAATTCATTAATATCAGATATTATTTTGATATTTGAGGTAAGAGTTAGGAGCATTTTATTTATGTTTCTCGCCTGTACTATATCATCGTTAATTAACAATATTTTATTATCTGAAAAACTATCTTGTATTTCTATGACAGAACCACCTAATTCAGCATTAGTAGTGTTTCTCAGTTTGAGTTCATCAATAACCGCCTTCATTCTAGCAAGAGATCGTACCCTGGCAAAAAGAGCAGTGTCATCAATAGGTTTTGTTAAGAATTCATCTGCTCCAGCTTCAAGACCCTTTACGCGATCTTCAGTATCAGAAAGGGCAGTAACCATAATAATTGGTATATGCATGGTGTAGGGATTAGACTTAATTTTTCTACAAGTTTCAAATCCATCCATATCAGGCATCATGGCATCAAGCAATATAATATCAATTTTATTAATGGTAAGAACGTTCAGAGCATCTTTGCCGTTATTGACACTAAAGACGGTGTAATATTCTCCTAAAAGTTTAGCTTCCAGTAATTTAACATTTGATTCTATATCATCAACTACTAGTACATTGGCAGTCATAAAATAAATATATTCGTTTATATGCATTCTTAATATAGCTAACCCAAATAAGTTCTTGAGAATCCAGGCGTCATTGCGAGGAGTGCGTAAGCACAACGAAGCAATCCAAATTTAATCGTTTTCATAGATTGCTTCGTCGGTCTTATGACCTCCTCGCAATGACGCCTGGGTTCTCAAGAACCTAATCGGGTTAGCTTTATGTTTCTTAATAATGTTTTTATTGTATCATAATTTTTTACAGCACTAAGTAATTTTACTAAATTATTATTACTTAAATACACTTGTGTTTATAGCAGTTATTGTATATTCTTCCTAATAAATTCATGTCATCCTAGTTAATTTCGGATTGGCTAAGAATAATTAGATTTTAGATAAGTGATAATAATATGAAAATTTCAGCAAATGCTATTAGAGCTGGTAACATTATAGTGTATAATAATGATTTATGGGTTGTAAATAAGACGCCTGAGCATACTAAACCTGGTAAAGGTGGAGCTTATGTACAAGTAGAGATGAAAAATTTTAAGACTGGTACAAAGCTTAATGAGCGGTTTAATTCATCCGATTATGTTGAAAAAGCACAGCTTGATAATAAAGATTTACAATTCCTATATTTTGAGGACGATAATCTAGTGTTAATGGATAATGAGACATTTGAGCAAATTTTAATTAATAAGTCAATTCTTGGCGAACATTTGCCATTTCTTGAGGATAATATGGTACTAAAGGTACAGTTTTATGAGGAGAAAGCTTTAAGTGCTGAATTACCGCAAACCGTTATTGCTGAAATTATGGAAACTGATCCTGTAATAAAAGGCTCTATGGTAACATCTTCTTATAAACCAGCGATTTTAACTAATGGAGTAAAGGTAATGGTGCCACCTTATTTAGTGCTAGGTGAAAAAATAGTGGTAAAAATTGAAGATATCAGCTTTGTTGAGAGAGCCAAGTAATAGTGTATGCAACAACCAATAACTAGCTTACTTATTACTGCGTCACGTAAAGCTGTTAAATTTTTGCATAGAGATTTTTTGGAGCTAGAAATGCTTCAGAGATCTAGTAAGGGAAATTACGATTTTTGCAATAAAGCGTATGTTAAAGCACAAGATTTATTACGCAATGAGTTGCAAAAATATACAAGTGCGTTATTCTTTCCAGAGGATAAGTTTGAACCAGATAATAGTGAAGAGATGGTTTTATTAATAAATCCGCTGGATGGTTTAAGTAATTTAGAAAAGAGTATACCATTTTTTGCTGTATCTATAACGTGTTTAAAGAAGATTAATAAAATTTTAACCACGGTTTGTACTGTAATAAATTTTCCAGCTCTTGATGAGATTTATTATGTTGAAAAAGGAAGAGGGGTATGGTCAGAAAATAATACTACTAATAAGAGTAGATTGAGGGTTTCTGGTTGTGCTAGTGTTGATAATTTTCTAATCGCTACCGATAACCTTAATATCAACCCAGTTTTCTTAAAAAATGCTAGGGTTTTTGGTTGTCATTGTTATGGAATGGTACTACTGGCAGCGGGTAAGATTGATGCTGTTTATTTTTCATCATTAAATTACACTTTAAAAGCCGGTTTTGATTTAATAGTTCAAGAATCAGGTGGAGCGATAATAAATAATGATAGAATGTTTATTGCTACTAATTATGAACTTTCTAAGAAATTTGAACATTTATTAATTAATTGATGTCATTCCCCCGCGTAGACGGGAATCTATATCCCTGCCTACGCAGGGATGACATTGTAGTTTTGTCATATATGGGTATGGGTAGGTTTTTTAAAAGATTAAATCTTGAAATTCCTGATATTATTTTGATAATTTAATATTATGTCATGGAAAATATGTTATGAAAAAATTTACTGTTAATTGTGATTTTGGCGGGCAAATGGCCCCGTTTACCATATATGTAGGACAACCTGAGCCGGGACATCATCCTTTACATTTTCAGGATGACTGGTTATCAAAGCAACGTGGTGGAAAAATACCAGCTGAGGTAATGGATGCAATAACTAAACTACAAGACCTGGCTAATAAGAATAATGTATTGCTTGAAGAATTATGTGTGTACGCTCTTGGCACAGCACAAGAAGAGGATGATAGAGCTGAAAAAAATGAAGAATCAGAAAGTAATAATGACGAGCAGGATAGTGATCATGATGTTAACGATGATATAGAGTAATAACAAAATGACAGTGGCTTTGGGTTATAACCACTGAACGTCATTGCGAGGAAGTAGCATTGCTACGACGAAACAATCCAAATCTAATCACTTTCCTGGATTGCTTCGTCGCTACTAAAGTATCTCCTCGCAATGACGCTAGTTTGCTATGGATAAATACTAATCGGGCAGTTAATTAAAAAAATAAAATTTAAATGCAATTACCTATTAGTGCTATTAATAATTAGTGTATACTAGGCTATGCTATAGCTAACCCGAATAGGTTCAGATATTGTTATAAGTTTCTAAATGTCATTGCGAGGAGGTGTAAGCCGACGAAGCAATCCAATCTAATGAATAATGGATTGCCACGACCACCACGTGGTCTCGCAATGACGAGGGGCTATCTAGAACCTTAACGTGTTAGCTCTATAAAATAATACGAATTAGAGAGTGAGAATGAAGCAGTATAATGATTTGTCGAAGATTATTCATCGAGAAGGTTACATATTTATTGTAAGCTTTGCAGTGGTAACTTTTTTACTTTTTACTGTCCATAATACCTTTGGGTATATAGGGTTGGTTATGACAGTTTGGTGTATATATTTTTTTAGAAATCCGGATCGCTTTACTCCTATTAGTGACGATTTGGTAGTAAGCCCAGCAGATGGAATAGTGCAAAAAATAACAGAAGCTGTTCCACCGATAGAACTTGGTCTTGGTGATCAGGAAATGATTAGGGTTAGCATTTTTTTGAATATTTTTAATATTCATGTAAACCGTATTCCGGCTAATGGTAAGATTTTATCTCTACATTATAATCCAGGGAAGTTTTTCAATGCTTCTCTTGATAAAGCAAGTATCTATAATGAACGTCAATCTGTTCTAATGGAAACAAATAGTGGTCATAAAATTGCTTTTGTGCAAATAGCCGGGTTAATAGCCAGAAGGATATTATGTGATTTAGAAGAAGATACTGAGGTTAGAATTGGTGATAGATATGGTATTATCCGCTTTGGTAGTAGAGCTGATGTCTATTTGCCACTTAAAACTGCACTTTGTGTTACTGAAGGGCAAACTTCAGTTGGTGGAGAAACTATTATTGCTGATTTTAGGAACAAAAAAACATCTGAACTTAAATTTGAAAGAAGGTAATATAGCTAACCAGTTAAGGCTCTAGATAACTTCTCCGTCATTGCGAGGAGCTACTTTAAGTAGCAACGAAGCAATCCAAAAATGACCAGAAATGGATTGCTTCGTCGTAGCAATGCTACTTCCTCGCAATGACGGAGAGTAATATTAGTCGGGTTAGATATACTTTTACTACTTTAATATTAGTAAGTATATAGGTATAGATTGATTAAAATAAACAAAGTTAGAATAACAAAACCAATTCCGTTTATAAAATTACTTCCTAATTTTATTACTTTATTAGGTCTTGTAGTTGGTATTAGTGCCATTAAATTTGGATTAGATGGTATATGGGAAAAGGCTGTATATTGTACATTAGTTGCTGCTATAATAGATGGAATTGATGGTAGGGTAGCAAGGATGCTAAATGCTACCAGTCCGTTTGGTGCTGAACTGGACTCATTATGTGATTTTGCTAATTTTGGAGTAGTGCCGGCTTGTCTTATATATTTATGGTCTTTCCAGCAATATGAGTATAAAGTATTTTCATGGGGAACTATATTATTATTTATCGTATGCATGGCATTAAGGCTGGCAAGGTTTAATACTGCTATTTTTCATGAGGTAGATAATAAGAAGCTAGAATATTTTTTTACTGGCGTGCCTGCACCTTGTGGTGCTTTACTCGCTCTAATGCCAATGATTTTGGATTTTGAAGTCAGTAGCATTTTAGGTATTAATATTCGTACCCATACCATTATGATAGGTTTATATATTGTGTTAATCGCTTTTTTACTTGCCAGTAGGTTGCCAACATTTTCAACAAAAAATATTAAGATAAAACACGAATATTTATCATTAGCAATGATGGTATTTGCTGTTATCATCATAAGTCT
Source organism: Rickettsia sp. (assembly GCA_023269695.1). Taxonomy (GTDB): domain Bacteria; phylum Pseudomonadota; class Alphaproteobacteria; order Rickettsiales; family Rickettsiaceae; genus Tisiphia. The sequence continues at coordinate 11,730 of JAHFPS010000007.1, read as the reverse complement.
TATTATATATCCATGGTATTTGTTACCATTCATTGCCTTTATATATATTTTGTCTATACCAATTTGCTGTTTTGTTAGTAAGAAAATTTAAATTATGTTAAAAGTCTTTGAAAAATATAAGCCTCATCCGTTTTTTAAATATTTCCTAGTTTTATTCAGTGTAACAGTTGTATATCTAGCTTATAATATTTATATTTGGAGTCATACAGAATCGACTGATAATGCGTATATTGAGGCTGACATATCTAGCGTTAGCTCTGAGATTAATGGAGTGATTAAGAATATATTGATTTCAGATAATATGAGAGTAAAAAAGGGCGACCTTATTGCTGAGATCGATGATCATGATTATAAGTCACGCCTTGCTTCACTTGAAGCTTCTATTAATGCATCTATTAAAAATATAGAAATCATAGAACAAAAAACTTTAATAGCACAATTTAATTTAGAGCAAAGTAAAGAGGCTGTTGATTTTGCTAGTACTAATCTGGAAATTAATTCAACTGATTATACAAGAACTCAAAAACTTAACAAAGAGAATTTCTCTAGTAATAAGATATTAGATGCATCTAAAATGTCTTTTACTAAAGCAAAGACTGATTGTAATCAGGCAAAGTTAAACTTGCAAATTACCCAGCAAAAATTACTACTTTTAGCTTTACAAAAAACTGCTGAAGAAGAAAAGTTGAAAGGATTATTGCAAGATAAAAATATAGTAGCCAGGAGTTTAGTAAATACCAAAATTAGAGTTCCGGTTAACGGAGTAATAGCAAATAGTAGTTTGCAGGTAGGAAATTTCATTAGTCCGGGTAGAGTATTATTTTTTGTTGTGCAGGATGAACGAATATATGTAAAAGCTAATTTTAAAGAAACACAAATTGCTAAATTCCAGCCAGAGCAAAAAGTTAAATTACAGTTTGATTCTTTACCCAAAAAGGTTATATATGGTAGAATACGTAGCATATCACCAGCTACCGGCTCAAAATTTAGTCTAATTCCGGCTGATAATGCAACTGGTAATTTTACTAAGATTGTTCAACGGGTTCCTGTGCTAATAGATTTTGATATTCCTAAAAATGGTACTAGTAATTTGATGCCAGGAATGTCTGTGATAGTGTCGGTTAGGACTGATGAGAGCTATAGTTAACCCACTTCTCCCATATATTTTTCAAACTTATTTTTCTCGTCCTGATATTTATCTGCATCTGGTAAGGCTGACTTTTTAACAGTAATATTAGGCCATTTGCTGGAAAAAAATTTAGCTCTCTCTATCCAATCAATCAGCTGTTCTGATTCTGGTTTAATAGCTTTAACCGGACATTCAGTCTCGCATACTCCACAATCAATACATTCATCGGGATTAATTACCAACATTAATTCCCCTTCATAGAAGCAATCGACAGGACATACTTCTACACAATCAGTATATTTACATTTTACGCATTCATCGGTAACAACATAAGTCATAAATTTTCATACTCCTTGAACTTAGCGATTAAAACGCAAGATCTTAAACCTAGAACTAATAGAAAATATAGTATAGCACTTATAAACATTAGCACTAAGGGCAATAACATAGAATTATCAATAGTTGGGTTACCTAACCTTAAAACGCTTGCTGGCTGATGTAAACTATACCAAATATTTACCGAAAATTTTACTATAGGAACATTGATAAAACCAATTAAGGCAATCACCGAAGCTGGTTTTTCAGTACGGCTTATCCTATCACCACTATTTACCACCACGATATAACTTAAATAGAGTAAGAATAGTACGAACATTGAGGTAAGTCTAGCATCCCAAACCCACCATGTCCCCCAAATAGGCTTTCCCCATAAGGCTCCTGTCACCATACTAATCATGCAAAAAACTGCACCAATAGGAGCACTTGCTACTGCCATTAAGAACGACATTTTAGTCTTCCATACTAGGTTAGACAAACTACAAATAGCTATAAATGTATAGATTCCTAATGCCATCCAAGAAGCTGGTACATGAACATACATAATCCTGACCATATCACCTTGTTGGTAATCTGGTGGCGAGACTATCAAAGCTTGATATAACCCCAATCCCATTACTACTAACATTGCAACTAGCAATAATGGTAGCATGGTTCGTACTAACTTACTAAAAAAATAAGGGTTTAGTAATTTAAACATAAACATTCTAATTATGGTTTTATAGGATACACAACCGTCATTGCGAGGAGACCATAAGGTCGACGAAGCAATCCAAAAAAGTGATTAGAAATGGATTGCTTAGTCGGCTCACGCCTCCTCGCAATGACGTCTGTGAATTTGACATAATTCGTCGCTACTAAAGTAGCTCCTCGCAATGACGGTTAAATCACTAGAGCAGCTTCTCACAACAACGAATGATTAGAATTATTGTTTAAGCATTTAAACACTTGATTAATTATTTTTAAATATTGATTATAAAATAAATCACTATTGATATTAGTCACTTGCCAATTCTCACTTTCAACTTCCACTACTTCTACTTTAAAATTTTTATAGAGAGCAACATTTTGCTCTGTACTTAGTAATAAACATTTACTATTTGATTTACCTAACAAATGCTCAAGATTACTGATATATCTAAGGCTTTTTTGATCAGAGCTATATAATTTTGCAACACTTTTTTTGCTATTATCAAAAAAATATTCTAAACTATCACTAAGCAAAATCACATCTGTTAAAGACGCTAATCTTTGATGTTTGATTTTTGTAAGATCATCTATTTGTTTTTTTGCCTCATCAAGATTTTGGTAAATAGCTGAACTAATCTCAGGAAATCGTTGAGATAATATCTGAGATAATTGTTCTAATAGTATTTTTACATTATCTAAATCAAGCCAAATATGCCAATTATCATGAGAGTTATTACTAATAACTCTTAATCCATTAAAATTACTAATTTTAATGACATTTTTACTATGACCATTCATTAATTTGCCAGCAAAGCCATCAAATTGCTCATCTATATAAAATACAATATCTGCATCTTTGACTTTTTTAAGATCACTAGGTCTCAAATTATAGTGATGCGGGCAATCATTGTTATTAGCAATAGCGACAATTTCTGCTTGCTCTTTCACTAACATCGCTATAATGCTTGCTAATGGAGTTATACTGGTAACAATTTTCACCTTACCTACATTGGCAAAAGCTCCATAATTAGATAATATCATAATTATAACAATAAAAATGCTAGCACTAATATTAATTTTCATTTTTTTTTAATTTTCATCGTTATTTTTCAATGCCTTGGATGTTTTATTTTTTCCAAGTATACTCAAATGATTTGGGAATTATTTGTAAGTACTATCATGATCTGTATGCAAAGTTAGTAAACGTAAGTAAGATTCTTCTCTTAGTGCCAATGCTCGATATTTTTGTGAGAACCTAAAAGAGTAAATCTGATGCTTATTTTTAGTTATTTTGGATACGATTACTTCCCATTTTAGACCTTGATCCCTATATAACTCATCCCAAGTTAAATGACTTATTTTTTTTAACACTTTAATTAATACTAATTGATTATTTTTTTCAAGAGCAAACAAATCTTTTTGAAACTCTGGATTATTCATATCTATTTTTATTTTAGACATGTTCAATTTTCTCAGCAATTTCTTCCAAGTTATCTTTTGGTTTATTTCTTTCTGTCCACGATAATGCTTTATCTAGTTTAGTCAAGGTGTCTCCTTGATATAACCACTTTTCTGAGGTTGGGATAAATTCTCCTGTCTTAATGATCCATGTACCATTATCTAATTGATCGATTAATACCATTTGTCCTGCAAATACTTTGCCAAGCGATAGTTGACCATTGTTACCTATTACTTTCACTTGTTGATTTTGCTTCATAGCATTTTCCTAATTTAGTGCCTTAGGAATTTATTATACGATAATTATACTATTTTATCAAGTAATTGATGCTTATTAAGCGTAAAATCACTTGCAATCCAAAATTTCTTTAATTTACCTATCATTATGCCAATAGCTTGACCATGAATATTTATTTTCTGCAAGTCATGCCCATTTATCGGAAATATTGGTCGGGGTTTAGATTTGTATGTATCTAGAAATTTGTTTGCTATATCTCTATTTAATTTGCCTAATGATACTAGAATAATTATATATTGCAGGTAATCATCCGGATAATCAGTACTTTCCCACCAAATTTCTCTTAATGTAAATTCGTTGATTTCTTTATTAACAAATCTAAGTATAGCAATGATTTTGATTGCTTGTTGCCGAGAAAATTTTAAATTTAGTAAATCACTTAGTGGTAGGTTCTGTATGTGATAGAATAAGAGTGAATATCTAGTGTAAGGCTCTAAAGAACCGAAATTAATTGCTTCCATCAAATATTTTTTATCAAACTTACTAACTGGTAATATTATTTGCAATATGCCATTATCAAACATTTGCTGCAAAATATTAGGACTATTATCTGAGATAATTAATTTGTCCATCTCCCATTTTACCCGTTCTTCTGATAGTAATTTAAGATTTTCTCGCAATTTAATACAGGCATTTAGCCCACTAGTATCCAGCTGTGTTGCATAATAGCAGGAAAAACGGAAAAATCGTAAAATACGTAAAAAATCTTCTTCAATCCGTTCAAATGCTTGTCCGATAAATATTACCTTAGATTCTCGCAAGTCATCTATTCCGCTGAAATAATCATAAATTTTATGCTCAAATGGACAATAGCTTAATGCGTTAATAGTAAAATCTCTTCTAGCAGCATCCTCCATAAAATCATCAGTAAATACGACTTCTGTGTGCCTACCATCACATTTTATATCTTTCCTAAGTGTAGTAATCTCAAATTTTTCATTATTTAATAAAGCCGTAACTGTACCATATTTTATGCCAGTTGGGATGACTTTAATGTTGGCTGTTGATAAAATATCTGTTACTTGCTCTGGTAATAAATTGGTTGCTATATCAATGTCATAATTGACGACACCAAGAATAGCATCCCGAACGGCTCCCCCGACAATCCTTGCCACTCCACCACCTAGTTTAATTATTGACAAAATCTCTTTGTAATAATTGGATTGGATAGATAATTCTCTTGTTATGATATTCATTAACAATCCTAGATTATGTGGTTTAAACGACAAAGATGTCATCCCTGCCTTCTCTTGTCATTCCCGTGTAGGCGGGAATCTATAATATCTCATGAATTTTTAGATACCTGCTTTCGCAGGTATGACACAAAACAGGATTGCTTCGTCGCTACTAAAGTGGCTCCTCGCAATGACGTCTGGGTAAAAGTACTTGTTAATTTCCTACTAAATTACTAGCAAACGCAGCCGGGTCAAACGGTTTTAGATCGTCTATCTTCTCCCCTACTCCTAAAAAACATACTGGTAAGGCAAATTTTTGCACAACACCAACCACTACACCAGCTCTTGCCGTACCATCTAATTTAGTAACTATCAAACTTGTTATGTTAGCAATAGCGGTAAATTGTTCAACTTGGTTATATACATTTTGCCCAGTGGTCGCATCAATTACTAATATGCTATGGTGAGGAGCTGTATCATCAATCTTCTTAATAACCCTAACAATTTTAGCAAGTTCTTCCATCAGATTCTTCTGGTTATGTAACCTACCGGCTGTATCAATAAATAATACATCAACCTCACTCTCTAATGAAGACTGCATAGCAAGATAAGCAACACTAGCAGGATCAGCTAATTCTTCACCGGCGATAAATATTGAGCCACTTTTATCAGCCCAGCTAGATAATTGACTAACAGCAGCAGCTCTAAATGTATCACAAGCGGCAATTGCTACTTTCTTACCCTGTTTACGATAAATGCTAGCCAACTTGCCTATGGTAGTAGTTTTCCCTGAACCATTAACACCACAAACTAGTATGACATTAAGCTTTTTATCGTGTAATTCAAAATTTTTACTAGTTTTTATCAATAATTGCCCGATAATGTCGGCAAGCTGTTCTTTGATTACCAAACTACTTACTTCTTTATCAAATTTGATAGCTCTTAGTTTATTGACCAGTTCTATTGCTACAGAGGCAGTTATATCTGCAGATATTAACAATTCTTCTAGTTCATGTAAAGTTTGCTCATCTAGCTTTTTCTTATAAAATATTTGGTCAATGCCCGAAGATATTTTACTCGAACTATTAACTAATACCTGCTTTAATTTAGTAAATATCGATGTCATTTTACCGCCGCTCTTTTGAGTCGATCATTGATTGCAACGCCGATACCAACTTCTGGGATGGAGGCAACGGCAATTGCTAATCCATTTAATTCTGCGTAATTATCCAATATTCTAAGACTGGCAAATAAGTTGCTAGCAGCGATAATTAAGTCTCCGGTTAAACTTAAATTAAGCGAAAAATTACCCTCTAGCTTACTATCAGCAAAATTAAGACCTACCTCATTAGCTTCTAAACTCTCTGCATTCAGTCTCATTTTAACTCTTGGCGAGTAATGTTTATTCATCATACCTGGAGCTTTAATTTGCATCAAGGCAGGTGCTTTATCTAGTTTCTTACCAAGAACCTTCTCTAACGCTTCCAGCGTAATAAAACCGTCTCGCAAAATAGTTAAGTTGTTAGTAGTACTATCTACTATGGTTGACTCTATACCATACTGACACTTATAGTCATTAGACTTTCTGCAAAACTCTACTTCTGCTGGTGATTTGTACGTCGATGCGGTACTCGAATCCTCACGTACATTAGAGTACGCTGCGGTTCTGCGTTCCGCGTCTCCTTCAAATCCCTCAGCATAAGCGACTTTTGCAGAAAGCCTTGAATCATCTCCCAAAATAAAAACATCTTGGTCATTTGCAAAATGTTCTTTTACATGCTGTAAAGTAGTAGCACTGATATAACCTGATGGATTAGCACTAGGTGCCGCTATTGACGTACCTGACTTTCTTATTAGCTCCAAAGCCATATTATGTGATGGTATACGGAGTGCAACCGTTGTCAGACCGGATAATACTGATTCAGCTATATTTGCCCCACTTTTTAATGGTACAACAATCGATAAAGGTCCTGGCCAAAATACCTCACTTAACTTAACAGCATCTGCATTAAATTCCCCGATAGTTTTAGCTTGTCTCATGGTTGCCACATGGACAATCAGAGGATTTATGCTTGGACGCTTTTTTATCTTAAAAATCTTCTGACAAGCTTGTTCATTACTAGCATCTGCCCCAAGTCCATATACTGTTTCTGTTGGAAATGCTACTATATTACCAGATTTTATAAATTTGGCAGCCTGTCGTAATATATCCGTCATAAAGCACTAAATTTTGCTAATTTATCAAATAATTGTGTTACCATTTTTAGCAACAATAAACGATTATTAGCAATTGTACGATCTTTATCTTTAACCATCAGATTATCAAAAAAATCATTAATAGGTTTCAACATTTCTAGTAGCACACTCAATGCCTTGGTAAAATCTTTTTCGGCAATGTATCTATCTATTTTCTTAGAAACGTTTCCCAATGATAAAAATAATTGTTGCTCATATTGTGAAATAAAAGCGTTTTGATTAACCTCTCCTGCTATATTATTACCTTCTAGTATATTATTTGCTCTTTTATAAATAGTTAATAAATTCTCACCATCAACTCCAGCTAGAAATTTTTGTAAGGAGACAAGCTTTATTTCGCTAACCACTAGATCTCCTTCAATATCAAAATCAAGTACTGCATTAATTAACGATAGATCATAGTGATTTTTAAAATAATATTTGGCTCGTTCTTCTAAAAACTCTAAGATTATCTGACTACTTCTATTATCGCTAACCTGATCAGTATTGGCGTCATTGCGAGAAGGCGTGAGCCGACGAAGCAATCCATTGCTAATCACTTCTCTGGATTGCTTCGTCGCCACTAAAGTGGCTTCTCGCAATGACGTTTGTGAATTGGGAGTAATGTTAGTTGGATTAGCTATACACGTTATATTTCCTTCAGAGTATAGCTGAATTACATACACAACTAATTCCTTAATATCGATAGTTAATTTATTAGACTTCTTGCAAAACTCTACTTCTGCTGGTGATTTGTACGTCGATGCGGTACTCGAATCCTCACGTACACTAGAGTACGCTGCGGTTCTGCGTTCCGCGTCTCCTTCAAATCCCTCAGCACAAGCGACTTTTGCAGGAAGTCTATTAGCTAAAATTATCCTAATAATACCTAATGCTTGACGTCTGAGTGAGTAAGGATCTCTTGAACCACTTGGCTCTTCTCCTATTAATATCAAACCTACTAAACTATCCAGTTTATCAGCAATTGCCAATATTGCACTATTTCCCATTGGCAAACTATCCGATGGTCCTTGTGGTTTATAATGATCTCTTATTGCCAAGGCAATCTGATCATTTAACCATTCGGCTTTGGCGTAATAATATCCCATAATACCTTGCAGTTCAGGAAATTCTCCTACCATTTCAGTTGTTAGATCACTTTTACAAAGTCTAGTTGCTAGTTGCAAATCCTGATTTCCTGGCATTAGATAATTACAAATATCAGCCATTCTCTCTGTTTTTTGCTTTATACTGCCAAGCTTTGCATGGAAAGTTATCTGCTCAAGTTTTGACAATTTTGATTCTAAACTATTAGATAAATCCTGCTGATAAAAATATAATGCATCAGATAGTCTAGCAGCTAGTACCTTTTCGTTACCACTTACTATGATGTTTTGATCATGTGGCATATTACTAACAAAAAGAAAATAAGGAGCAAAATTGCCAACTTCATCAAAAACACTAAAATATTTCTGATGGGTACGCATTGAGCTAACTAGCACTTCACTAGGTAACTGCAAAAAGATCGCAGGTATTTTACCCACCATAACCACTGGCAATTCTACTAGTCCTGTTACTTCTTCTAACAATTTTTCATCGTCTTTGATAACTAAATTAAGTGACTTGGCTATTTTTGATAGTTGGCTTTTTATTATCTCCTTGCGTTCTTCTTGGTCAATAATGACATTACTCTCCCGCAGCTTAGTCTGGTACTCAGAAAAGCTGTATATACTCAAATGCTTTGAAGAATTGGCTCCGCAAAACTTCGGGGCATTCGCGTGCTCACGTACTAGCTGTACGCTCCGCTCGCTCACCCCTTGTTTTACGTTCCAATTCTCCAGATCATTTGAGTTAGCAATTGATTCAGGACTAAGAAATCTGTGTCCAAAGGTAATATTATTTGCCGTCAAATGTCCATACTTAATGGCTAGTATTTCTCCATCAAATATACATAAAATATTCCTAATCGGTCTAATCCAACTTATGTCATAATTCCCCCAATACATAGATTTTGACCAAATATACTTACTAATTGCTTTAGGAATTATCTCTTGCAATAATATTCGTATATCGGTTTCTGTGGTACTCTTTACTATTATATAATATAATTGCCCTTGCACTAATAGCGTAGATAATTTATTTTGCTCAATATTATTTGACCGACAAAACCCTTCTATAGCCTGCTGCGTTGCCGAAACTTTCGGTCCTCTTATGGTAATTTCTTTTGGTGGTATAGATTTTGGTAAATTTGTAATATGTACAGCAATTCTCCTAGATCCAACATATAGCTGAACATCAGCAACTAACTCACTCTCTTGCAAGATTGTCGTAAATATGGTTTTATAAGCTTCTGCTGCATTTTTCTGCATTAAAGCTGGTATTTCTTCGCTAAAAATTTCCAGTAATAACTCACTCATATTAACTCTTCTTTATCTTAGGTTGTAAAAGAAATTTGAACAAAACAGGTTCACAATGTTTGTCATCCCCGCGTAGGCGGGGATCTAAAATAACACTCAAAAAATCCTGAAATATTATAGATTCCCGCCTACGCGGGAATGACATTCAGTATTTAGGTTTTATTCAAAATTCCTTCTTCTAGTTCTAACCATTTATTACAGCATATTTTTGCCAAATTACGTATCCTGAGTATGTAAGATGCTCTCTCTGTTACACTAATTACCCCCCGAGCATTTAACAGGTTAAAAAGATGACTAGCTTGAATACAATAATCATAAGCTGGCAACGGTAAATCTGCAGCGATTAATTGATTACATTGTTTCTCACTATCAATAAAATGCTGAGATAATATTGCTATATCAGCTAATTCTAAATTAAACTTCGAAAATTGTTTTTCAGCTGCAAAATCTACTTCACCATAGGTTAAAGCCTTTTCTCCAACCTGACCATTCCAATCAAGATTTTTTACCTCATTGATTCCTTGTATGTAAAGTGCTAGACGTTCTAAACCATAGGTAATTTCACCAGCCACTGGACGACAATCAATACCACCAATTTGTTGCATATAAGTAAATTGTGATACTTCCATACCATCACACCATATTTCCCAACCAAGCCCAGCAGCCCCAAGACTAGGAGACTCCCAATCATCTTCAACAAACCTAATATCATGTTTCTGCAAATCTATACCAAGACATTCAAGACTTTTTAAGTATAGTTGTTGTATATCATCAGGAGATGGTTTTAGTATAACCTGAAATTGATAATAATGCTGCATTCTATTAGGGTGCATGGCGTATCTGCTATCATGAGGACGCCGGGAAGGCTGAACATAAGCTACAAACCAAGGTTTCTTGCTAAAGCTTCGTAGTACAGTGGCAGGGTGAAAGGTACCAGCTCCAACATGAGCATCATATGGTTGCAAAATCGCACAACCATAATCTTGCCAGTAATTCTGCAGGGTTAATATAATTTGCTGAAATGATAATTTTTGCATATTGGTAAATTTGTTTGCTCCTTTGAAGAAATATTATAGCTAACCAGGACTATGGGTTAGCTATATTTAAACCTTACTCCACGTTCCCATTGGATTCTGTTTATAACAATCAATTATCGGTGTTGCAATAGTTAGTTCATTTATTGCTTTAATTACTAAATTTAAATTATCTAAAGCATCGTATATTATAACTATTCTCTGAAAATGCATGATATAATGTTTGTTACTAAGGATTTCTTGTATATCAAATGGGGCAATGATTATTAGGATTGTAGCTTGATTAGGATTCTCTAACTGATGAGTAATATAGATTGGTTGTCTCTCTGGTAATGGATCAAGCTTACTACCATGCGGAATAAATTGTTTTCTAGAATAAGTCCATATCATCTTATTTAGTGATTCTTGGACTTCAATATCTGGAGCTAAAACCACAATTCTCAAATTACTATGATAAGATTTTTCCACTAAAAGACATGTTGTTTTATATAATAATCCTTCGGCAGTATGATAAAGACTAAATTGTTGCATGATTATTCTTTCTTAAGTTAAGATACCAAGTTTCGAACTGGTATTAGATAGTTAATCACCAGTATACTTGAATGTTATCAATGTTCCATCTTTTATCTTGCTTTATAAATTTTAACTATAGCAATTCTTTATCTCTTGTTTTCTTCAGGTTTTCTTCTTCTTTTTGCTTACCTTTAAATTTTGTTAGAAATTCATCTGTTATGTATATAATATCCATACTAAAGCTAAGATGAGGAACCTCTAATATTATAGTGCAATCACTATCTGCAAATCTAATTTCCTTATCACCTAACCTAGGATTCTGGTTATATGTAATACTAATAATCTTTCAATATAGAATTAATAGGATTAACAATCCAATTCCAACTAGTGATAGACTTAACAATTTGAGGACTTGCTTCATATGTTAAGATAGCATCTGACATTC
>JAHFPS010000101.1 GCA_023269695.1 Rickettsia sp. | reverse complement strand
GCAATCTTGTGCTTTGACACACCCAGAATTTCTTTGACAATATTATCAAGTCTTTCTTGAATTATCAGGGAGCGTTCAGGTAAAACAGTTTTCATATATTTGTAATGCAGCTATCTATAATACAGATTACTACAATTGGCATAGATATTGCAAAAAGAATTTTGCAAATTTACCTATGTACAAGAATCTCCCCTATAACATTTAGGCTTTTATTTGAGTATCGTGATATTGTTGTAAGCAAAACATGATATTTTTTGGTGTAATATATACCTTTTTAACCACATCAATATATTTACTATTTTAAAAAAGATGAATATTTTTAAAATTATACCCCCTATTTTTTGTTGTGGCTTTCTAGAGTCTCAATTAACAGCTCTTCTACTTGATAACTAATATTTTCATTGTCAAAATCTGTGAACTCTATTATTATTTTGCTTGTAATCTTATTATTAGACTCTAGAAGTCCAACCAGTGTTATTGCTCCATTGTCAGTAATATTGTTATAGCTAAGCTCTATTTGGCTGATGGTTCTATTAGTTTCCAAAGCTTTAACAAGCTGGACAATCCCAACATCACCAATATCATTATTACTAAGAGATATTTTCTTTATAGTGTTATTATTTTTTAGAAGTCTTGCTAGTATGATTGCTCCTTTATCAGTAATATTATTGCTACCAATATCCACTTGCTTTATAATTTCATTATTTGTTAGAACTCCTGCCAGTATATCCACCCCCTCATCACCAATATCATTGCCTCTAAGACTTATTTGCTTTATGGTTTTATCATTTTCTAGAAATTCATCTAGTATGATTAGTCCTTGAACCCCGATATTATTATATTCAATATCTATATTAATCAAACTATGATTATTCTCTAACAGTTCGATAAGCAGACTTAGTCCCTCAAGGTCAATATCGTTGTCGCAAAGACGTATTGCGGTTATAAGCTTATTATGTTCTAAAATTTTGCCAACTATTTCAATTCCTTCTAAACCTATACGAACGTCGATAAGTTCTATATAAGTTATATTATTGCTCTGCAAAACTTCTCTAAGTATTTGTGCAGCAATGTTAGTAATATTATTTATTTTTTCATTTGTTGAATCATTTTGTTGATCTTTAATATTGCTCGTCATACAATTAACCTCTATTGTTCGTTAGGAAAATAGACACTGAGGTTAGATTTAAAAATTTGATGATTGTTGCTTCTAACCTCGGTGCTTGACACCACACCACGTAGTGTTATCTTCACACATATCTTCATTAATCCGAGGAGTACAGTGATTCTTTTCACTATTAGTGATTTTTTTGTAAAATTTATTATAGTAGTGTTGAACTGGAGACAGTGGCTGAAATTATTATGATAGTTGGTGGCTTAATAGCTGATAAGTAAGCAATTATCTAGAATGTATTGATAGAGCATGCACTGATTGCTTGACATATTATATTAACAAATATTATAATAGCTAAATAGCTAATATCATGTCAATAAATAGATTTTTCTGAACTTAAGTCTACCTATGGGCAATCTGCATTTCCTTTGGGGTGCAAGAAAGGCTGGTAAAACATTGCCTTTTAGATAATCCGCTTTGGTAAAACATGTCCTCATAACGTGTTAAATATTCTTCATCTTCTTTGGAGCGTTTATCAGTATATCTCTTAATCTTCAGGCAGTCCCAAACGACTATAGAATTTATGCCACTCTTCATCAGAGCTGTCATCTTTTGGCACAGCAATTCGCTGATTCAAGCTCTTCTCTGCTTCCAAATAACTCTGAGCTAAAGATGAGACATCCTTGAATTTACCCAGTGAATCAGCTTTGCGTATTTCCTCAGGCATATTAGTTAACCAATCATTACCAGAGGAAGTAGGGCTAGTTTCATAGTTATTAGCAGTTACTTCTTTGCTCATAGGTTATTCTTCTTTTGAATTTTCTATTTCTTTTTTTAACTTTTTTATTTCTTCAATGGTTAGCCCTGTTAATTTACTTATATTTTCCATAGGATAACCTTCTTTCAGCATTTTCTTTACTATGGCTATAGCTTTGTTTTCTTCGCC
>JAHFPS010000100.1 GCA_023269695.1 Rickettsia sp. | reverse complement strand
TTTTTACGGTATAATGCATACCGCTGTCAGGTAAAGGTTTTGAAACCCCAGAATTACTTTGCAGCAATCCCACCTTAGATTTTAAATATCTATTTGTCTAAAGTCAATATAATGTTTTTATGATTCAACTATTTTAAAATATGTTGACATAGTATGTACACTGTATGTATTATTATTAAATAAAAACTATGTAAAATTATGAACTACAAATTAGATAAATACGAACAAGAAATAGAGATTAATTTTGAAAAACAACCTAGTATTAAGAAGCAGGATGATCTTGGTATATTTCAAAATGCAGCTAAAACACATCTAAAGCAAAAACACCCGATTACTATAAGAGTAGCCAAACAGGATATTGAAGCTATAAAAATTAAAGCTTCAAAGCTTGGATTAGCATATCAAACATATATTAATATGCTGATTCATAAAGAAGCCACAAGATTATAGATGTTGTTAGGTAGTGTAAGTTGATTAAATTTAGATATAATATGAGAAAAATTCTAAGTTATTACTTGAAAGGGGAATAGGTTTTGAAGAAATAATTCAGGCAATAGCAGATGGAAATCTGCTAGATATAACGAAACATCACAATCAAGAGCAATATCCTGATCAACAGATTTTATATGTAAGAGTAGTAACTGAAGTATATGCTGTGCCTTATATCAAAGAAGATGAAGAAACTATTTTTCTAAAGACACTATTTCCAAGTAGAAAAGCAAGAAAAAAATTTTTAAGTTAAATCTCACTCAAATTGGTAAAGGAAACAATTGATATAAATTATTATTTCAAATCACTATCACAATTGGGGCTTTGTTAAGAAAGTTTATCATTATCAGAAGTAGCGGGCTTAATTCTGCCAACCATTTCATCTACTGATACTTGAAAATAATCTGCTAGGGCTACTGCGATTTGGCTATTAAAAGTTTTTTGTTCTCTCTTACCATTAACAAAACTGTGTAAAGAATTATTACTAAAGCCTATCTCAATACTTAGTTTATACAAATTTAGATTTTGTTTTTCTGCTTTGTCAATCAGAAACTTTTTTATATTAGAGATGATATCACTTGGTGTAATTTTACAAAATTCTGGACTTTCTGTATTAGGTAAAGAAAGATATTGATTTCTTCCTACAACTTCGTCCATAGAACAGTTAAAATAGTCAGCTATTTTCAATATATTATACATTTGAGTAGTAGAGCTTAACCCGTTCATAATACTAGTAATATTATTATAAGAAATACCACTTTGCTTAGAAAGCTCTTTTCTTGTTAGTTTGAGTTCTTCAAATTTTGATTCTAAAAATTGTTGTATTTTTTTAACAAGAGTCATACAGGAATTCAAGGATTAAGTAAAAAATAAAAATAATCGCACGGCGAAAGTATTTTTTTCTTGACACCCCAAAATAATTATATTAAACTCCTAAAATAGGATGAGACCAAAAAAAAGAGGTCAGTAATTGCCGACTATTTTTTTAGCCAAAATACATATTTTGGTTTAGCTACCCGAGTGTCATTGCGAGACCACGTAGTGGCAACGAAGCAATTTTGTTTTGTGTCATACCTGCGAAAGCAGGTATCTAGATTCCCGCCTACGCGGGAATGACAACTTGCAATTGCTTCGTTGACTTTGCCTTTTCGCAATGACGAATCGGGTTAGCTATAAGTCTCAAACTAAAAAAGCCAGTGTAACATTCAAACATTTAGCTTATTAATAGGCTAAAACTCGAATGTTACATTTAGGTTATAAACTAGGTAAGTACTTTTAGCCTTGGAAAACTTTTGAGTACTTACCAGTGAAATCAATCCAATAGCTATTGCTATTAAATTACAACCATTATTGAGGTGTAACTATGATCATACACAAATCTTTTCCACTAGTCAAACTCTATTATTTTTGCAGTCTCATAACGTAAGTACTATCAATACTGAGTATTAAATTATTTCTAACGCAAGATAGTAGAGTAGGATTATGAAAGATAAGCCACAATTATTAACACCCACTAATATTCCTCAAGAGGATAGTAATGAGGTTGTAGAACAAATAGAAGAATCACAAGACTTATTTATTTTAGCA
>JAHFPS010000006.1 GCA_023269695.1 Rickettsia sp. | reverse complement strand
ATAGAATGTCAGATGCTATCTTAACATATGAAGCAAGTCCTCAAATTGTTAAGTCTATCACTAGTTGGAATTGGATTGTTAATCCTATTAATTCTATATTGAAAGATTATTAGTATTACATCCCTATATAAGGGAACTGTAAATATTTCTGCGGAAATTTCGTATAAGGCTGTATAGTTATTATGGTAGATACAGAGGCTCTTTTTTCTCACTTTTCTTAAAATATTTCAGTAAAAAAACAAAATGTTTTTCTAGATTCTTCCTTTATAAGCCTCTTATTGTTCAGGGATATAATTTTCTACTTCCTGTAAAATAATCTTTTTATTGAGAGATATTAAATTTTTATGATTTTAAATAAATTCTACTAGTTTTATGTTAATATACTAGCTTTTTATTTAGCCAATTACTCCCACTATGGTGGTTTAAATAGAATTAGGTGCATGAAAGTGCTGGGTTATTGCATCGAACAAATGCAGGCAGGAGCTTATTTTTTGCTTAATCCATTATGATAAACTGACCAGCCTTTAGTTGCTTAATTAAAAAATGCTCTACCCAATTATTAAATAATTCTGTATTACATGTACCTTCAAATACCATCGGTGCTATACTTTGATTATTAACAAGAGCAGCTATGATATTCGTCCTCTGATAATAGACCTCTTTCGAAACTCTACTTCTGCTGGTGATTTGTATGTCGATCCGGCACTCGAATCCTCACGTACATTAGAGTACGCTGCGGTTCGAGGTGAACTGTCTCCTTCAAATCCCTCAGCACAAGCGAGTTTCGAAGGGGGCTAATGTTTGCCGCTTTTCTTACCAATTAGCACTTCTCCCTTTTTACCCCAACCTCGATCTTGACATATATTCATCTCTATACCGCTTTCATCAAGCTATACCAGCTTCCCTTTATCTATATTCTTTATTTCTTCTAAGTACTTTGTTCGTTTTTCCTCATTTGCTTCCATGTAGCTGAAGACTTTTTTATAGCTATATCCTAATTTCTTTAATATTTTACTAACTTGGACTCCTGTAATACCAAATTCTAACCCTATATCCATTAATCTACTATTAGGATTATTATTAACGAATATTATCAATCTTTCCTGATCAACCTTACTTTTATATCCTAATCTTGCTTTCGCACAGCTCTTCCCCTGATTCTTATATCTTAACCACCAACGACTAATTGTATTTCGATGCAGAGTAAATATTGTTGTGGCACTCTTTTGACTATTACCTTTTTCCAAAAAATGGATTACCTTTTTTCTTAAATCTTCACTATAGTGACTTGTTGACATTTTCTATTTACTATAGCATATCTATGCACCTAATTCTAACTAAATCACTATATCAGATCCTGAAACAAGTTCAGGATGACTCTAAACAAGTTATTTAAAAAAATTATTATATTTTTTAGGATTTATACTTAGTGCTAGTCAAATTTTATTCTATAATGATATTGTTTTCAGATTTAGCACTATTAGGATAAAACCAAATAAGGAGTACTCCTAGTAATAAAGAGAGGTTTAGTAGTAAATTCCATTCTGTCATGGATATGCCAAATAATTTAACTGTTGCTTTTGTACAAGTCGTAATCGGTTGGCTATAAAATATCTCTTTAATATTTTGGATGGATAAGTGTTTGGGAATATGGATTAAAGTTGAACAAAGAGCACTTGGCTCAACTATTCCTCTTTCCACGGCACTATGATAGCCTGCTAATATGCAAGCACCTAATAAGTTTAAAACGATAAAAAACAAAGTATATTTGCTTATTTTTTTAATAATTAGTGCTACAACTGAAATCTTGATGATAAATAAATATGGGAATCTTTGATAAATACATAAAGGGCAAGGTGCAAAATGTAGTATATATTCAACAAAATAAGCTAAAAATAAGGCAAAGATGCATGTGCAAATTAGGGTTATATGTAAAACTCTAAAGCTATCTTTACGAATAAAATAGATAATAGAAGGAATAGTCATAAGTAAATACTGATTTTTAAGCCATTATTGTCTAAGAATATTACAGAAAACTCAAGAGATAAATTTATAAATTTACAGAAAATAGTGTATATTTATAATCTTGGTATACGCAAAGGATGACGTATGTGCCTATAACTCGTCATTGCGAGGAAGACCGTAGGTCAACGAAGCAATCCATTTTGATCACTTTTTGGATTGCTTCGTCGCTACTAAAGTAGCTTCTCGCAATGACTGATAGGCTATCTAAAACATTAACGGGTTAGTTATATAATCTCAATGGAAGAAATCAAACTATATGGAAATGGATATTATAGATGTCAGAATTAGAAATTTTAGAAGATGCTGTTAAGTCAAACGCTTGGACTTTTTTAGAAGCAAAAAAAATATTAGATCAGCTGGGTGGTAAAACCCCTGCTAAAGGTTATGTATTATTTGAAACGGGCTATGGACCATCAGGATTACCGCATATAGGTACATTTGCAGAAGTTGCTAGATCTATAATGGTGCAAGAAGCATTTAAACAACTATCGAATATTCCAACTAAGATGTTCTGTTTTTCTGATGATATGGATGGTTTGCGTAAAGTTCCAACTAATATCCCCAATCCTGATATGATAGTACCGCATATTGGTAGACCCCTGACATCTGTGCCAGATCCTTTTGGTGAGTGCGAAAGTTACGGACATTATATGAACGCTAAACTTCGCTCATTTTTGGATAGGTTTGGCTTTAAATATCAATTTATTAGTAGTACAGAATGTTATAAATCCGGTTTATTTGATCAGATGATGCTGAAAGTCATAGACAAATATGATGAGATAATGGCTCTAATGTTACCAACCTTTCGAGCCGAAAGAAAAGCAACCTATTCACCTTTCATGCCGATTTGTCCAAAAACCGGTATTGTACTACAAGTACCTATTACCAAGATTGATCGTTTAAACGGCACTATTAGCTATCAAGACGAGGAAGGGAAATTGGTTGAAGTTCCTGTGACAAAGGGGCATTGCAAATTACAATGGAAACCTGATTTTGGTATGCGTTGGGCATCGCTACAAGTTGACTATGAAATGTATGGCAAGGAGCATATGAATAATGCTAAGTTATATTCTGAGATTTGTCGAATCTTAGGTGGCATTGAACCAGTACAATTTTTTTATGAATTATTTCTCAATGAAGATGGAGAGAAAATTTCTAAATCTACAGGTAACGGTATCACAGTTGATCAATGGCTACAATATGCTCCTATGGAAAGTATGGCATTATTTATCTATCAAAACCCAACAAGAGCCAAACGCTTACATTTTGATGTAATACCTAAAAATGTTGATGAATATATTACATTCAATAAAAAATATCACTTAGAAACAGATCAAGTAAAACGTTTTGCCAATCCAGTACACCATATTCATCATGGAAATGTGCCTATTATTGAAACTTTTGGCATTAGTTTTAGCTTATTGCTTAACCTAGCATCAGTCTGCAATCCGGAAGATAAATCGGTACTTTGGGGATTTATCAGTAAGTATGCTCCAGATGCGACGAAGCAAAATGCTCCGTATCTTGATCATTTAACAGATTTTGCCATTGGTTATTATAATGATTTTATTAAAGCTAATAAGTGCTATTTAACTCCTAATGATCAGCAGAAAATTATCTTACAAGAAATTAGCACTATGTTATCTGCTTTACCTGTAGATACTACTTCCGAGCAGATTCAAGAGAAAATTTATGATATAGGTAATAATCATGGTTATAATAATTTACGGGATTATTTTAAAGAATTATATCAAATATTACTTGGGCAAACTGAGGGACCAAGGCTTGGGTCTTTTATTAAACTTTTTGGTATTGAAGATACTATAAATTTGATTGATGAAAAAAATAAGACTTGACCAGCATTTAGTAGAATGCCAATTAGTTGATGATATTAATGTAGCACGAAGCTTAATAATACAAGGCAAAGTATATGTTAATCAGCTCCAGAATACTAAACCAGGGACTGGAATATCAATTAATACTCGTGATATTATTATAAAACGCCCGATACATGATTATGTATCACGAGGTGCGTTAAAATTAATTGCTGCTCTAGACCATTTCAATATTGATCCACAAGGGTTAATTTGTCTAGATATAGGCTCTAGTACCGGCGGTTTTACTGAGGTTTTACTTCGCAGAAATGCCGAAAAGATTTTTGCAGTAGATGTAGGATATGGTGAACTACATCATAAACTACGTAATAATCCTAGAATTTCAGTAATTGAAAGAACTAATGCCCGATATCTAACAATTGAGCAAATTAGTTTACCACCAGACCTTATCGTTTGTGATGCCAGCTTCATTAGCCTTACCACCATATTACCCACTGCATTTGGTTTAGCAAAAGATAATTGTCGTCTAGTTGCCTTAATCAAGCCACAATTTGAAGTAGCAAAGAATGAGGTCGGAAATGGTGGCATTGTCAGAAGCCAACTTTTACACCAAAGAGTATGTGACGAAATTCAACAATGGCTAGAATCAAATTATAATTTCAACATATTTGGGGTAATACCCAGCCCTATTCTAGGAGCAAAAGGTAATCAGGAATTCCTAATTTATGGACAACGTAGAAAAAAGCTATAAGTAACTCACCTTACGCATAACCCTAATGGAAATTTAAAAATTGCAGAAAAGTACAAGATGTCATTGCGAGACCACGTAGTGGTCGTGGCAATCCATGCTATTGGATTGCTTCGTCGCCACAAAATGGCTCCTCGCAATGACGCCAGGCTGTTTTTTCTATGACTTTATAAATACCATGCGTAAGGTAAGTAAATTATTTAATTTATCCTATCTACAGTTTTACAACAAGCTCTATATCTCCGATAAAATCAACAGCACAATTATCTCCAATATCAGGAGGAAAAGAACTAACTGGTCTAGCAGGTGGAAGGTAGTCATAATGATCAACGTTACTGCTTTTCTCCTCTGCAGTAGGACTACTACTCTCCACTTCTACAATGCTACTATTTCCCTCTTGGACAGTGTGATTACTCCCCACTTCTACAGTGCTACTATTTTTCTCTTGGGCAGTAGGGCTACTTCCCTTCTGCACAGTTTTAGGAGAATACTCATCTAAAAATATGACGTTGTTATTAAAACACTCTATTAAAAATTTACTAATTGGTCTATATTCCTTCTTATGGTCTGCTGTCTTATGGTCTGCTGTTACTATTACACATACTTTTGTAGTATCATCTTCATTTATAGGTGCCCAAACTTCTTGACCACTTTGAACGGTTTTTTTACAATTGACGACGGGTTTACCCATGAATTTAGTTAAATTAGATTTAGGACTTTGATAATTATAATAAGACATATCATTACTTGCTGATTCCTTCTGGTGTTGCTTTTTATTTAATAAATAATATGTTCCTCCACCCACAAGAGAGATAACACCACCTGCCACGGCGGCAAGGTAATAATACAGAGGAGCTAGTATATTATTGTCATGATTTTGTGAACCTTTAACAAATGTTTTATTATCGGTATTTATACTATTTCCATGGGCAGCCACAGTAGACTCAATATTTATATCTGACTCTTCTAGATCTTTATCAATAGCACTATCAACACGTTCTTGTCTTATAGTGTTGTCTAAAGGAGTATAGCCATCCTTAGCACCTTTCTTAAGCAATTCAGCACTATCAGCATGTTTTCCCATTATCGCAACGTCTAAAGGAGTATTACCATAATTATTCTGGGCATTGATATCAGCACCTTTCTTAATAAGCAATTCAATAATATCGTTTTGCCCAAACCAAGCTACATCGTGTAAAAAGGTATTACCATCTTTATATTGTTGATTGATATTAGCACCTTTCTCAATAAGCAATTTGGCACTATCAACATGTTCTTCTATTATTGCAATGTGTAAAGGAGTATTACCATCATTATTCTGTACATTGATATCAGCACCTTTCTCAATAAGCAATTTAATAATATCGTTTTGTCTAGACCCAGCTGCATCGTGTAAAGGAGTATTACCATCCTTATCCTGTATATTGATATCAGCACCTTTCTCAATAAGTAATTTAGCACTATCAGTATATTTTTTTCTTATTGCAATATGTAAAGGAGTATAGCCATACTTATCCTGTGCATTGATATCAGCACCTAACCCGATAAGTAATTTAATAGTATCTTCTTGCCCGGACATAACTGCATAATGTAAAGGAGTATCATTATAATTAGTTTGAGTATTTACATCTATGCCTTCCCCAACAAGATAGCTTACAACATCTACTGCATTGTATCTAGCTGCAATATGTAAAGCGGAAAAACCTTCATTATTTTTTATTGTTATATTAGCACCTCGGCTAACAAGAAATTTTATAACCTGTAAATTATCTGTAAATGACGCAATAAATAAGGGAGTATCACCGTTATCATTTTTAACATTTACATCAGTGCCTTCTTGTGCAAGAAGAAACTTCATAATATCATCGTAACCGTAATAAGCTGCTGCATGCAGAGGGTGATAAGACTCTGGTATCTCATCTATTAATTGATTGACTATCTTCTGCTGCTGAGCTTCGTACCCGTTATAAGGTTGGGATTTAATGTACTCTATTAAAGTAGGCTTTGTTATCAGATCTCCCTTACCGTTTTTTTCCTCAAACTGCCTAACATTAGCAATAAACATCTTAGCTAACTGATCTATATCATCATTAGAATGCGAATTTATATTACCATAAGTCTGGTAAATATTTGGCATATTTTTTACATTATTATTATAAGCATTAACATTATTAATACTTAGTCCGGTATTGATCATATCTCCTCCCACGAGATTAATTTGAAAAAACTTTATTTGTTTTTTAAGGCTATCTGGTATATTCCAAATATAAATACCCACTCAATTAAGGCGGGGCATTATTGGTAATATGAAATGTATACTTGAATGATTTGAAGAAATTGAGGAGTGCATCGTACATTAGGTACGTGAGTGCATGAATCCATGATATTTTTAAAAAACAATTTTTCAAATCATTCGAATATACATAACAAAAGCATTAGGTTTCCTTAATACTTTGTTAATGAATGCCTTAAAGCGGGAGAACATATAGAAAATTTTTATATAATGCAAGAACTTATTTAAGAATTTAATATCAGGATAGTTTAAAAGTTGTCCCACTGTTAGTGAAACGCATTGAATTAGGTGATATTATACAATAGACCTCCTTCGAAACTCGCTTGTGCGCAAGGGTGTGAAGGAGACACTTCACCTCGAACCGCAGCGTACTCTAATGTACGTGAGGGGCCTATGCTAGGAAACTGTCGGAGATGACTAATTAATTATATTTTGAGCTATTTTTCGGCGAGAATAAATAGGATTTTCGCAGGAATAGTGTATCTATTTCAAGAAAATCATGTTTATTCGTAGCCAAAAAGAGCCAAATATAGAATTACTTTAGTCATTTCCGACAGTCTCCTAGCCTATTGAAGTTTCTTGATAGAATCTAAAGTAGTCTCTAAAATCATACTTGCTGCAATTGAATCATCTTTTTGGTTACGCTCTCTTCTTTTGACTCCTAACAATTTTAATAAACTATTGGCAGCAAGGGAAGTAAGCCTTTCATCTTGTAGGTATATAGGAAGATTTGTCGCAAAGCTTAGTTTTGCACTGAATTTTAATACAATTGTAGTTTGCTCACTAGCTTGACCATTCATACTAATAGGCAAACCTATGACTATACCAAAGATGGAATAAGTTGCGACCAAATCTAATATTGACTTAATCTTATTTTCTTCTATCGTCTCATGAATAGTTTTTAGCGGCATAGCGATGGTCTGTTCTTGATTTGAAATAGCGATGCCTGTTTTTTGCGTTCCATAATCTATGGCAATAATTGGTCTATTGGCTTGTAGAAGCTGAGAAAATTCTTGCAATGTTGCTATTATCATGATACCTAAATTACAATTTATACAAAGTACGTGTTTATTATGTCAGAGCTAATTAAAAAACATCTAGATAGTAAATTAATAAAACTATCTTTAGTTTTTGCCCTTATTTATTTCATATTTTTTAATTCAGTAGTTTCTTGTTACAAATTCAGTTACTACAAGGTAACTTTTTTGAAAGCGATATTGGAGTTGAGTAAAGAGTTTATATATATTTACTTTACTTCTTGTATAATTTTTTTTGGTTTAACTATCCATCGGTTTGTTTTTATAATTGGGGCAATATTTTTATTTATAACGGGGGCAATTGCCAGCTATTACCTATATTTCTTTAAAATTTCTCCCACAAAAGAAATGATGGGTAGTTTTTTCTCTACCGACTTGACCGAACTATACGAAATAGTCAGCATCAGGTTAATTATATGGTTAGCTTTTAGTTTGTTTAGCTGTCTTTATACAATAAAACATTTCTCCGTGTTAGATAGTAAACTATTTGTCACAAAATTATTATCAGCAATTTGCCTTTTAATTACCGTTAATAATATTATTATACCACAATTTAAATTGTTAGATAGTTATTTTCCTATTCAATATCTACATAATACATATTTATATTTCTCTAATAATAGCAACAAAAATAGCATGCGTGAGGATATAAGTAAGAAATTTTCTTTTACCGATCAATCTGATCAAAATATTATAGCCATAATTGTTATAGGGGAAGCAGCACGATTTGATCATTTTGGTATTAATGGTTATTTCAGGGATACTACACCATATTTAGGCACTGTTGAAAATCTTTTTTCATTTAAGGCACAGTCTTCGTCTAATCATACATGTATTTCAGTTCCATCTCTTATGTCTCGCCATCCTGCTAGTGATTTAGACAAAGTCACAGAAGATACAAGTTTTATATCAATTTTTACCATGCTTGGTTTTAATACTAACTGGATTGGTACTCAGAATTTGCGACAATATTTAAAGAGTAAAAACCCATCTACAATTTATGATGAGGTTAGGTTTAGCATAATACCTGGTGGTTCTGCTTTGTTAAGAATGCATGACCATGATGAAAAAATGTTACCTTATATTAAAAATATTTTAAATTCTACTACTAAAGGTCTTTTAGTTATTCATACAAGTGGTAGTCATTGGAAATATTCTGCTAGATATCCTAAAGAATTCCAAAAATTTACTCCTAAGTGTAATTCCACTGCTATGGTAGATCAAAGCACTTGTAATCTTGGAGAGTTAATCAATGATTACGATAACACTATTGTATATACTGATTTTTTTTTATATAACGTAATAGATTTATTAAAAAATAGTAACGCTATTCTAATGTATGTTTCTGATCACGCTGAATCTTTGGGAGAGCATGGTTATTACGGTCACGGTGGACCGATGATCTCAGAACAAACCACAGTGCCTTTCTTAGTTTGGGTATCGGATGAATTTAAAAAAAAACATCCTGACTTGGTAAGTTCTATAGCTAATCATTTAGGTACTGAAATTAGTCATGACTATGTATTTCATTCGATCCTTGATTGTGTTGGTATCCATTCGGCAGTGATTGACAAAAATTTAAGCCTATGTGGCAAGAAATCAAATGGCTAAGATTTATCTAATTGCTGGTGAAATATCAGGAGATTTTATAGGGAGTCGTTTGATGCAAAGCCTAAAAGATCTCTATAAACTGGAAGAAATGGAATTAGAGTTTGTTGGGGTTGGGGGCAGTAAAATGCAAGAGGCGGGGTTAGAGTATAGCCTTTTCCCGATTAGTCAAATAAATCTTATGGGTTTCGTCGAAATTATACCACATATTTTTAGGATCACTAAGTTAATCAAACAAACTATTGACGATATTATTCAGCATAATCCAGATTTATTAATTACTATAGACTCACCAGGCTTTACTTATAGGGTGGTAAAGAAGGTTCGAAAAGCACGACCTAACTTAAAGATCATTCATATTGTTGCCCCCTCAGTCTGGGCATACAAACCTTCTCGGGCTATGAAATACGCTAAAATTTACGATTATTTGTTAGCTTTACTACCATTCGAGCCACCATATTTCCAAAAAGTTGGGCTAGATTGTCGGTATATTGGTCATCCAATGTTAGAGCAGTATTTTTATGATAATCAAGATAAAAATCGGTTAAGGTGGGAATTAAAAATACCTATTCTTGCAAAATTATTATGTGTCACTTGCGGTAGCCGCAAAGGTGAGATAATAAGGCATGCACCTATCTTTATAGAGGCAATTAATTTACTAGCAAGGCAGTTCCCTAATCTTCAAGTGATATTTGTTCTGGCTGATCCTAGTCATCAATCTTTAATTAAAGAATTTTTATCAGATGCAATATTTAATTACCAGTTTTCAAGTGATCGACTTAAGATTTTTGCTACAGCTGACCTTGCTTTAGCAAAATCTGGTACTAATACTTTAGAAATTGCTGCTTGTAATACGCCAATGGTTGTTGCATATAAATTAAATTTTATAAGTTTTTTGTTAATAAAATTATTGATAAAAATACCTTACATTTCTTTGATTAATATTATTGCTAATAGGGAGATATTACCAGAATTCATTCAATTTAACTGTACTAAATCAAATATAGCGGCAAGACTTACATCACTATTAGTTGACAAAAAAAAAGCAGCTGAACAAGTAAGAGAAAGCCAAAAAATCTTAATAGAATTAGGTTTAAAAGGACATAGTTCTCCATCAACTGTTGCAGCCCATATTATAAAGTCAGAATGTTTAAGATGAAAATATTCATCTTTTTGTAAAAAAATAAGCACTTAGTGTTACCTTTTTTTTGAGTTATAATGTATACTATATAATTTAAATAATATGGTCATTTTCAATGAAGAATCTTGATTGGCAATCAAAATATGCAAATTGTCAATTTGCTGAGAAGTTACTGAACAAAATTTCTGAGCTGAATCAAAAAGCAAAACCACCAATAGATATTGATATGGTTAAAAAAGGTATCTATTATGCCAAAAAATATCATGGCAGTCAAATGAGGCAATCTGGAGAACCATATTACTCTCACCCGATAGAGGTAGCGTATATGGTTGCCGAATACACCGCATTAGAAATACCAAAATATTTCAGAACTGATATAATCATTACTAGTTTACTGCATGATACTCTTGAAGATACAGAGTTGAGTGAAAAGCTGATTTCTATGGTTTTTGGCGAGCAAATCGCTAGCCAAGTGGTAGATTTGACTAGGGTTAAATCCTATGGAAAGATCAGTGCTGCAGAAACATTAGATTTACTATTTCAACAAAAAAAATATGATGTTTTATTGATTAAGTTATTTGACCGACTTCATAATATGCAAACTATTAGTTTTAAATCTCCTGAGAAAGCAATGAAGATAATCAAGGAGACTATGGAACATTTTGTAATTCTTGCTGTATATCTTGGAATACAAAAAGTCGAGAACCAATTTTATCAACTGTGTTTAAGTATTCTTAATAAAGAATCTGTCCTTTAAAAGATTATTTTATCTAACGGTTTGAAGCTTCCGCTTCCAACTTTTCAAAATGATTTCTACCATAATAATATATAGTAAGTGCTGGAATTATAATTAATAATAAGCCCCCAATTAGTAAAATATTCAACTAAATATACAACTCCAAAGGAGGTTATAACATATATTAAAGCACGTGATAAAGCATAAATAACAGTAGAATATGTAAAGCGTTTAAATACAGGAAAGTGTTTATAAAGGATTAGGGCTGCTGGAAATCCAGTAGGACCTAAAATAATTACAATTAACTGAAATAATAACAATTCAAAAACATTGCTAAAGATTATTCAATAAGTAAGGACAAGGTAAAATAATTACTGCAAAAATTATTAATCTTATTTTAAGAATTTTTAAAGGATTTATTTTATAAGATAAGTAAGTCAATAGCATGGCATTTAACATTGATATCATAAATACAGCTAAATTATGACTGATAATTTGTTCAGTAGTATATTTAAAGGAGTTTTTAAGAATATTACCACTATATACATAAGTTGTATAAAACCATATCAGCCAGGTAGATATTAAAGCAAAATTGGCGTGGCGATCCAAATAAACATCTTGTTGTATTTTTGCTGCTGCAATTTTTGGATTGCCACGTTGCCGCTTTGTGGCTCCTCGCAATGACGGTTATTCACCTAAGTAAAACCAGTCTTTTCTACTATTAGGTGCGACTTTTAAACTGCCCTGAGGTTGCTGTAAACATTAGTGCTTTTTATTTAAGAGTATCTTTTTTAACACTCTACAATAACTCTTAGAAATTCTAGCTAACTCTGTAATTCTAACTGATTTTAGTCTTATTTCTACCTAGAATTGTGAAATAAAGGTTTAAAAAATCCAATAAAGATGAAATTATAATTTACAAGTTCGATAACTATCTATAAGATTATTATAATTATATAATAGTTAAAAAATATTAAGTACTACTTGTATATAAATAAATAATATAATCGATATTTACTGATAGAAGACAGTTTAAATGGAAAAAAAACTATTTTAATTGTTGCCTTTCTAGGTTATATAATATATGACAGTAATATTTGTATTTGTTAATAATATATTATATTTTGCAAAAATTTAATAATTCTAAAGGAGTTAATTATGGCACGAAAAAATGACTTTATAGAAAAAGCTGACAAATTTATAGGTGAGAAAATCTATTCTCTAAGGCTTGCCAAGGGATTGTCACGTCAACAACTTGCAAAGGTAATAGTAGTAACACATCAACAGTTACAAAAATACGAGAAGGGTGTTAATAGAATACCAATGGGTAGGCTGATTCTTATTGCTAAAGCACTAGAAAGAAATATCGATTATTTTTATAATGGTTTAGAAGAGGCTGATAATGTTGAACCTGTACATACTCAACATCAGCGTATGTGTATAGAAGTGTCAAGGAATTTTATGAAAATTCGTAACCCTGCACACCAACAAGCTGTTAATGCATTGATACGATCATTGATTAAAGAAGAGTAGGGGAAATAAATACAGTCAAATTAAAAATACTCAAATAAAATAGTAGGTGTGTTGAGTTTGGTAACCAATCTACTATAACTCACAACCTGGCTCTACTTTTAAAAACTTGATCATCAATTTATGTATGGATCTACTCAATATAATACAAGAAAAAAATAATAGACCTCTTTCGAAACTCTACTTCTGCTGGTGATTTGTACGTCGATCCGGTGTTCGAATCACAGCTGTCGAAAGTTAGAAGAGGAAGGGGTTTTAGATAGTGTACTTTAAAAGTCGTATGTGGTCAACGTCATTGCGAGAAGACCGTAGGTCGACGAAGCAATTGTAAGTTGTCATTCCCGCACTCCTTGTCATTCCCGCGTAGGCGGGAATCTAGATCCCGCACCGAAGCAGGGATGACATTGATATTGAGCAGGGATGACACAAAAATGGATTGCGGCGTCGCAGCGAAGCAGCTCCTCGCAATGACGCCAGTTTACTATGGATGAATGCCAATCTGGTTAGCTATACTTAATTTTTAACATATTTTACTTAGTGATTTTATATTTGTATGACTAATAAAGCTCTTGAGATTTTTTTAAGATACTATCTTGTTATAATAGTTGGATTGTTAAATGCTGGGTGTTCCCATAAAGAAGCACGTGCTTTATCTAAGTCGCAACCTGATATTGTAAGCTTTCAAAATGATTTTGATCATTTACAAAGAGAACTTCCTTTTTTACAAAAGAAAAATTTACTGTTTTTAGACCCTGTTCCAGTTGCAAATTATGGTGACAGAGAAGGTAAAAAAGTATCAATGGTTATAGTTCACCATACTGCTATATCAACATTAAAAGATACAAAAGAATTACTAAATAAAATAGGTCTATCTGCTCATTTTATTGTAGATAAAGATGGTAGTGTTACTTTAACGGTTCCTTTAGAAAAGCGTGCATACCATGCTGGTATTAGTTATGCTAAAATTAAAATGGGTGAGCGATTTGAAGAGTTAACTGCTTTAAATAATTATTCTATCGGTATAGAAATAGTTAATACTGGGCGTGAGTTGTTTCCACAACAGCAAATGGAATCTGTAAAAGAATTGCTTCTATATCTTATGAAACGTTTTAAAATAAGAAAAGATATGATATTTAGTCATTCTGAAATAGGAACAATATTGTACAGTAAGGCACTTGACAGTTATGTGCTACGTAAAGTTGATCCACATAAATTATTTGATTGGGAATTATTGGAAAAAAATAATATAGGGTTGCATATAAATGATAGGATAGAACACAATAAGGCTAAGCACTTAATGAATAAAGTCTTATATAAAACAGGCGATAAAAACGCAGCTATTTTGAAATTAAAAGAAAGGCTGAATAGATTTCTTTATAAGATACGACCTTGGAATGATAAAGAAGGTAAGGTAATTTTACCCGATGATCGTATCAATTATTCAAATAAATTTGATGAGAGCTTTATGTGGGTAGTATATCAGTTTTCGATACATAATCTACCAATAGAAATTAGGAAAGATTTACCTTTAAAATTGGAGCAACAAGATGTATTTCCTAAGCTTCTAGATAAGTATCGAGATAGTATTTATAGTGAATTTAATAATTTGCACTCCAAAACTCATATGCTTGTTAAACCACGTGATTTAAATGAAAAAGACTATAAATATTTATTAACCTCTCTTACAAATTATGAACAAGAAGTATCACGCAAAGCGTTCAATAGTCTAATATATAAAATGGAAATATATTATAATTCTGATTTAAGGTATGATATAAGCTTGCTATATGATACATTTAAGAGCAATATATTAAATAAAATAGATATTTTACAACAAGACATTTTATCTTTGAAATCTTTAGATAGTCATAAAATTACTGAGGTTTCAAATTTAATAGCTATGTTCAAAACAAATATTTCTTCTGAATTTCAAAATTATGAAAGAGAATATTCTCAGCAATACATAAAAGTATGGAAAAAAGAATTTATACCTTTTATGAAAAAACAAGTTAAATGGACAGCCTTACATGAAGAAATATTAAAATACTTAGAGAAATCTAAATTACAAGTTAATGAGATGAACTAATATTATATAGCTAACCCGATTAGTATTTAGCCATCTGTCTTCGCAGGGATGACAAACATTGCCCTAGATCAACTATGGCTAAATGCTAATCTGGTTAGCTATAAAATTTTTCAAATAATTTGCAATGTCTATTAAGCCTGATCCGTGAAAGTGGGTTCTATAATAGTTCAGGCTCATCTCTAAGATTTTGAATCTTTTCTGGTAAATCTAAATAAGCAGCTATAGCCAAAAATAATCCTAAATATTGTTTAGGGTCTACTGAATTTGCTAGATCATCATAAATTTCTAAAGGAGTATTAGCAGAAAATTTCTTATATAATTCTACAATTTCAAAAGAAGGGTTTTCTGTAAAGGCAATTTTTAATATTTCGATGTTTTTATTATGTCCTTTAGAAGAGTGTAAAGGTAGGTACAGATTTAGTGCTTCAATATGGGAAGCTATAAGTTTAATAGCTGATTCTAAATAATATATTGCCTCTTTTGTCTCGTTAATTTCTAGCATATTTTTAGCGGCTATAACATAGTAGTCAGCTATTTTGTTTTTAAGAGACTCTAGTTTTTGTCCATCGATTCTGCTAAGTTTAGATATCACAAAAACAAATTTTGCCCACAGAGCAAGCTTGGCATAACAATTAAGTAGAATTTCTAAAGTTTCACTATCAGATTCATTTAAGTTAAATGATCTAACAGCATAATTCTCAGCTATTTCATACATATTATTTTGATAATGTATTTGTGCGAGTCTTTTGGTAACAAAGGGACTATAATGTTTAGATTGTTCTAATTCCTGGAAATATTTTATTTTTACTGACAGCTCAGTTTCTGCTTCTGCTAAAAGTAAAGTATGAAACACCTTATTTTCTTGGCTTAAACGGTAAGATATTTTTTGGCTCGTTACTAATGATTTTGATTTATCACCAGAAACATATTCTGCCATAGCTTTCATTAGTAAGTAATTGTCATTACTGGCTCTTTTGGAAAAGAAAATATCTTTTAAATTAGAAGGTAGACTAATAATTAAAAATAATATTTTAAAAAAAATAGCAGTAGAAAGTGTAAGTAATATATATAAAATAACGAAAGTAAAAAATGTTGTTTCTATATAATAGTCATATAAGTTTAAAGTTAACCTTGAGTCAAGTTGACTTAACATGGAAAAACTAAAATATAACAACAAAAATGTAATACAAATTATTAATAATCTTATCATTAGTTTACTCTACAAATTTTTGTTATAGCCATAGTAAACTGGCGTCATTGCGAGGAAGCGTAAGCTGACGAAGCAATCCATTCCTAATAACTTTTATGGATTGCTTCGTCGCTACTAAAGTAGCTCCTCGCAATGACTTCTGTGAATTTGGCGTAATGTTAGTCGGGTTAGCTGTATAATTTTCTTGTTGTAATTCTTCTGAATAAAAGAAATTAATAAAATAATCTAGATTCCCTATTATTTTTAATTTCAGTTTTTCTTTATCTTTGAGGTTACTGGATTTTTTTTCAATCTTAATAAATTGCTTGATCCAACAATCGGTTTTTGGAAAGATTTTTACTAAACCTAAATTATTATCAAGTAAATAATTTTTATTATAATTATCCAAGTCTATCAAAATATTTTTTATTTTTGTAGGTAACTCTATAGTTTCAATTTGATGAATTTGCCGAGTATAGTCTTTGTCTTGCAAAAAATTCATTACTAGAAGATTGACACTAAGTAAATAATTACTGTAAACATTGGGAGTGTCTTTAGATTGTTCTGGTTGGTGGTTCAATGAGGTACTCACAGAGGAATTTTCTTGATTCGAACTATTATCTTCCTGAGGTGCATTTTCCTCTAAATTGGTGGTATTTGAAGACGAGGCTATTGGAGGAGTGCTTATTTCTTGTATGGTTGTGTTATTGGATAACTTAGAATCCGTCTTTTTATTATTTAAAAAAGTCATATAAGTTACCGATATGGCAAATAACACAACCAAAATAATTGTAAAAATAATAGGGTTGTTTCTACGAACTTTTATTATATTAGTTTCTGACTTTTGCATTGTTTTGGGCATTATAAATTAATAATTCTAACATTTGCTGTGGTTGACCATTATCACAATAAACCACATTTTTGGTAAAAGAGCTAATAATATTTGCCACTTTTTCACTTATAGTAATAACTAAACTATTGGCTAATAATTTTAGCAGATTATTTTTTCTGAATAATTCAATAAAAGTCTTAGTGCTGTTCTGTGAATATAGTAGAATAAAATTGATGCCCTTTTCAATTTCTGCTATTTGCTGCAGCTTAGTTGCATATTTTACCTGATAAATAATGTGTCTTTTAATTGCTTGGGGTAAATCTTGGGTGATTTCATTTGACGATAAATATATGGTTTGGTCGTATATTTCTGGCGGAATATTTGCTAGCAGCTCTTGTATATTGTTAGCAACATATTCCACAAAATTACTTTGCTCTAGAATTAACTTTGATGAATTGCCGACTATCCACATATTCTTCTTTGCAAGATTTTGATGTCCAGCCAGGATTTTAGCAGCAAATTTACTAGTGATAATTATATTGGGATAGTCATGCAAAAGGGTGGTCTCTAATGGTAAAGTTTGATATTCCACTAAAGGACAACAGATATAGTTAAACCTATATTCATGATTATGCTCCAATTCTCTAATAATATCGTAATTATCTTCTAAGCTTCTAGTTAATAGCAGCGATTTCATAGAGCCAGATCATCAGATAATTTCTGGTAATCTATGGCAAGTGGGTTAGGGCCAATAATAGATAAAGTAGGTTGGCTAACAAATATTTTGTTAGCCATATTTATGATATCTCGGCTTGTTATATTCATAATATGTTCAATAGTTTCCTCAACAGGTAAATATTTGCCAAAAACAGCAAAATTCTTACCAATCTCTTCTGATTTATAAGAGGAATCCTCTTGGGCTATATAGATGCTAGTTTTTAATTGTATTTTAGCCCGATCAATTTCTGAATCTTTGATATCTACAGAAATATTATTAATTTCACTGACTAATTGTTCTGCAAGGAATGGTAGTTTATCATGGCTAGTGGAGACGTATATGCCAAAAATCCCACTATCATAGTGTGAACTATTATAACTGCCAATTGAGTAGGCAAGTCCAAGCTTTTCTCTGATATGTTGAAATAATCTTGATGACATACCGTTACCAAGTATTAGTGACAGAGCTTGAGTATGATATAATTGTTGTATGTTAAAATAGGACACACTTTCGAAGCCTAGAACTAAGGTAGTTTGCTCAAGATCTTTGGTAATAACACTATGCCCCCCAGTATATCTAGCTTTCTCAAAATGACTATTTGGTTTATCTTTTAATGAACAAAATAATTTTTCGGCAAATTCTACAACTTGTTGATGTTCAATATTTCCTGCCACTGATAAGTAAATATTTCCGGCATTATAATGTTTATCAATATAATTGCTAAAATGTTCTTTATCAAATTTTGCCAAACTGTCATAAGTTCCTAGAATTGACCGACCAAGTGGTTGATTTTCATAAGCACTACTATAAAATTTCTCGTGAATAAGTTCATCAGGATTATCCTGCACACAAGCCATTTCTTGCAAAATTACCTGATATTCTTTAGCTATCTCTTCTTCTGAAAAAACTGAATTTTGTACGATATCTGCCAGTATTTCTAGAGCTGTATAGCAGTTTTCACTCAATATTTTTGAGTAATAAACAGTCTGTTCATGACCAGTATATGCATTAAATTGTCCTCCTATCGAGTCAAATTCTTCGGCAATTTGCTTAGCAGTTCTAGTTGTTGTTCCTTTAAATGCCATATGTTCAAGAAAATGGGATATGCCTATTTCTGAAGGTTGTTCATAGCGGCTACCTACATTGACAATGAGATTAATAGCTACAGAATTTATATTAGGCATATGGTAAGTAACAACAGTTAGTCCATTGTTAAGTTTGCTTGAGTTGAAAGTCATTTTATCACTTGATTTATTAGTTTTAAAAAGTTGCTCTACTATAGTTCTAACGGAAAATATGTCATTCCCGCGTAGGCGGGAATCTATAATATTTCAGGACTTTTTGAGCATTATTTTAGATCCCTGCCTTCGCAGGGATGACAAACATTATCTGAAATAATACTAATCGAGTTAGCTATACATACAAAAAATATAGCCACTTACAACTACTTATGCAAGAGGTCTATTTATTTAATATATATATGTGTTTATATATATATGTATTTTCTATATATTTAGTATAATAGACTTTTGTATAATCTAAAGACATTCTCGTGTTTAAAAAAATCAATTTTGCTAAAATGCATGGATTAGGTAATGATTTCGTGATTATCAATCAGCGTGATTTACCTAAAAATTGTGATTTACAGCAATTATCGCTAAATATCTCCAATCGTCATACTGGTATTGGTTGTGATCAGTTTATTATTTATGATCAAAAAACCAATTACTATGAAATGACGGTATATAACCAAAACGGATC
Source organism: Rickettsia sp. (assembly GCA_023269695.1). Classification (GTDB taxonomy): domain Bacteria; phylum Pseudomonadota; class Alphaproteobacteria; order Rickettsiales; family Rickettsiaceae; genus Tisiphia. The sequence continues at coordinate 28,402 of JAHFPS010000006.1, read as the reverse complement.
AAGTGCCAAATTATGTGGTAATGCTTCAAGATGTCTTGCTAAGCTAATATATCTTGATTCTGGTATCAGAGAAATTACTTTAAGAATATACGGCAAAGAATTGTCTTGTAAGATACTAAGTGACGACGAGATCGAGGTGGATACTGGAATAGTTAGTTTTGAGGAAGATTGGATGCCTTCAGCCGAAAAGATTTGGCCAATTATGGAACGTTATGTGATCGATATCAAGGAAGTTATTTGTGCTGATATTGGCAATCCACATTTTATTATTTTTAGTGATTTAGCTACTAAGGATAAAGAAATAATTGGAGAAAAATTACAAGGAAAAGAGTTATTTACTGATGGGGTTAATGTTAATTTTGCCTCAATCAAGGATAACAAAATTTATTTATCGGTTTGGGAGAGAGGAGCTGGATTAACTCTTGCTTGTGGTAGCGGGGCATGTGCAAGTTTTGCTTCGGCAGTAAAGCTAGGATTTATTAGCTCTCCTTGTCAAGTGGTATTTCAGTTAGGTAGTCTACAAATGTCAAAACAAGGTGAGAATATAATGATGGTTGGTTCTGCCACTTTAGTGGCACGTGGAGAGTTTCTTTATGGCTAAATCACAAGAAGTTGTAACTTTTGGCTGTCGATTAAATATTTATGAAAGTGAAGTGATTAGAACTAACCTAGCTCTTTCTGGTCTGGAGAATGTCATGGTATTTAATACTTGTGCTGTCACTAAGGAAGCTGAAAAGCAATCACGTCAAGCAATTCGTAAAGCTAAAAAAAATAATCCTGATGTAAGAATTATTGTTACTGGTTGTGCTGCTCAGAATAACCCAGCTATTTTTGCTAATATGGTTGAGGTTGACAAAGTAATTGGTAATGAGGAAAAATTGATTGCTAGCAATTATCAATTTACCGATGAAAAAGTAGCAGTAAATGATATAATGTCTGTTACTGAAACTGCTAATCATCTGGTGGCTAGCTTTGATGGCAAGTCTCGTGCCTTTATTCAGGTGCAAAATGGTTGTAATCATCGTTGCACCTTCTGTATTATACCTTATGCTAGAGGAAATAGCCGTTCAGTACCGATGGGTGTGATAGTACAGCAGTTAAGGACATTAGTAGCCAATGGGTATAATGAAGTAGTATTTACCGGAGTTGACGTTACAGCTTATGGACCAGATTTGCCAGGAACTCCAACTTTTGCCCAGATGATTAGAAGAATTATTGGTTTGGTTCCAGAGCTAAAGAGGCTCAGACTATCTTCCATTGATGTAGCTGAGATCGATGATGATTTGTTTGACCTGATGGCTTATGCTCCACAAATTATGCCGCATTTTCATATTAGTCTACAAGCTGGTGATGATATGATACTTAAGCGTATGAAACGTCGCCATAATCGTCAGAATGTTATTGATTTTTGTCATAAACTACGTAATTTAAGAGCAAATGTATCATTTGGAGCAGATATTATAGCCGGTTTTCCGACGGAAAATGAAATAATGTTTGAGAATACGAAAAAACTTATCTCTGAGGCGGATTTGCAATATTTACATGTTTTCCCATATTCTGAACGTGATGAGACTCCAGCTGCCAGAATGCCGCAAGTAGCAAAATCTGTTAGAAAAGCTAGAGCAGAAATTTTAAGGGCAACAGGTGAGCAGCAATTACAACAATTTTTCCAAAGGAATATAGGGCATGAAGTGGAATTACTTGTAGAACAAAATAACATAGCTCATACAGAAAATTTTATTCCGGTAAAGTTGCAAGGTGATTTTGAAGTTGGGCAAATTATTAAAGCTCGGTTAGTTGCTATAGAGGATAATCATATGATTTCAGAAATTTTGCTATGAAAAAATTTAAAAATATTGCTGTATACGGTGGCGGTAGTTGGGGAACTGCACTAGCCTGTCAGGTGGCAAGATGTTATGAGGACGTCCCGATATTGGTGCGTGAGAATAATATTATTGAGGAAATATTAAATAATCGAACTAATAGCAAATATCTTGGTTCTGATATTACATTACCAACTAATATAGTTCCCTGCAATAATTTGCCATATATCTTAGATCAAGAAGTAATAATTATTGCGGTACCATCTTTTGTTTTCCAGGAAACTTTGAAGATATTAAAAGATGCTGGGATATCTGACAGTGTAGTGTTATTAGTTGCAACTAAGGGATTTGGTAGAGACCCTACGGAGTTATTATCTGATAAAGTAAAAGCCATATTACCAGCTAATCCTTTAGCTTTTATAGCTGGACCTAATCTAGCTAAAGAAGTTGCTCAAGATTTATTAACTTCCGTAACCATTGCTTCTTTAGATGTTAATCTTGCCAGACGACTAGCAATTAGTTTAGCATCGCAACAATTTAAGGTTACCATAACTGACTATGTGGTAGTGATGCAAGTGGCATCGGCTGTTAAAAATATTATAGCGATAAAGAGTGGTTGGTATGATGCAAAAGGTTATGGACAGAATGCTAAAGCTGGTCTTATAACCCAAGGGCTTCAAGAAATAAGAATTTTATCTGAGGCAATTGATGGAGAGCTTGGGGATGCTTCTATTTTATATGCTCCAGGTATATTGGGGGATTTGGTGCTAACTTGTTATTCTAAAGAGTCGCGAAATACTAGATTTGGTTATGAACTTGGTAAGCATTTAGATGTTAAAAATTTTTTAAATCAAAATTTATACTTAGTGGAAGGGCTAGAATCTGCTAGACTGGTATTGGATCTCATAAGAAAATATAACCTAGTATTGCCAGTTATTGAGTCAGTAATCAAAGAACTGAAAATAGTATGAAATTCTTTAGCAAATTATCACAAATAGCCGGTAAAATAATATTATTAGAATTTTGTTTGTTATTAGTAATCTTCCCGCTAGAAAATTTTAGAATTAACTCAGAAACTGTTATTTTCCCAGCTTTTGAAGTTAGTTTACTTTACTATTTTGCTACATTTTATCATATTGGTTTCTGGCTAATATTTTTAGTAGGAATAATTTTTGATCAATTATATTCTATGCCAATTGGTACAAATTCCTTGGTTCTAATAACTGCTCACATAATTTTACAATTTACAGGAAAATTTTTTATAGTTAGAAGCTATTTAACAAATTTTCTAATTTTTGGGTTTTATTATTTTTTTATATTACATTTTAGATATTTGCTAATTTTAACTAAAGGCTTATCTTCCCAAGGGCATCTTATGATGTTAATGCACTATCTCACTACGATATTCTCCTATAACTTGCTACGAATTCCACTTGATAAGGCATTGTTCCCCAAACGTCATTGCGAGGAGGCGTAGCCGACGAAGCAATCCAGAAGAAAAATGATTAGGAATGGATTGCTTCGTCGTAGCAATGCTACTTCCTCGCAATGACGCTAATCTGGTTAACTGTATGTAATACTATAAAAAACATAATTAGAATTGCTATCAAAAAAATATGCTAAATAATAAAATATTACATAACCAATTAATATCAAGACGAGCTTTTCTCATAGGCTCAGGAAAATTGACATTATTTTCATTATTGGCTGGAAAAATGTTTTACATGCAGTTGTTTGAAAGTGATAAATATCGTACTTTATCTGATAAAAATCGTATAAGTTTTATTCTAGTTCCACCCTTCAGGGGACAAATTTATGATGTTAACGGTAATGTTTTGGCTACAAACAAAACTTGTTTTAGGTTATTGCTTGATATGCATGATGGCAATGATTACCAACAGGAATTAATTCTAGTGACAAATATCTTGCAACTAACTGAGGAAAAACAAAATTACATTAATCAGAAAATAAAAAAAGCCAATAGACGTATTCCTTTACTCATCCTAGATAATCTTAGCTGGCAACAAATGTCGCTCATTGAAGAACAAAAGTTAAATTTAACTTCTATTTTTGTAGATGTCGGTTATGTAAGATTTTACCATTTTTCAGAAGCAACTTGTCATGCGATAGGGTACACTGGACAGATTAATGAGCAAGAAAAACAAGATTTAGAAATTAATAATTTAGGGGATTTTAATATTGGCAAATCTGGTGTAGAAAAATATTATGAAGAAAAGTTACGTGGAAAATTTGGTTATAAGCAGATAGAAGTAAATGCTTTAGGCAAACAAGTCAGAGAAATCGCCAATCTTCAAAGCCAGCAAGGAGAGGACTTGCATCTAAATATTGATGTAGAATTGCAACAAAGAGTGCAGCCATACTTAAATAAACAAGGTTGTTCTGCCATAGTTATCGATACCACTACTGGTAATGTGCTGGTGTTGGCTATGTCGCCGGTATTTGAAGCCAATAATTTTGTAAAATTGTCTCAAGATTATTGGCAAAGTTTAATCAATGATCCTTATAAGCCGCTGATTAATAAGGCAATACAAAGTACTTACCCACCTGGCTCTATTTTCAAAATTATTACAATTTTAGCTGGGTTAGAGAACGGAATTAGGCCGGACAAGACGGTTAATTGTACTGGAGCCTCAGTATTAGGTAGTAATAGTTTTCGGTGCTGGAGTCGTTATGGTCATGGTACAATTGATATGCATAATTCTATCAAACATTCTTGTAATTCTTACATGTATGAAATAGCTCGCTTAACAGGTCATAAAAAAATACTAGATATGGCAAGAAATTTTGGTTTTGGTACAAAAACTGGTATTGATTTGACTGGAGAAGCATCAGGTTTTCTTCCTTCAGAAGAATGGAAAATGAAAAAATTTAACTCTAAATGGACGATTGGTGATACTTTTAATTTATCGATAGGGCAGGGATTCTTATCAGCTACTCCCATTCAGTTAGCTAGGTTTGTAACGGCAATTGCTAGTAATGGGAAATTGTATAATCCGAGAATTGCTAAAGATATATCAGTATTTGATCAGGTTAATATCAATCAAAAATATTTAGACATTTTAAAAGAAGGCATGTATAAAGCAGTTAATACCGAAGGAGGGACTGCCTATTATAGTAGAATTCTGACAGAAGGGCATCAATTAGCTGGTAAAACAGGTACAGCACAAGTGCAAGCAAAAGCTAATATAGATGATGATTTAAGTAGTAAATCAGTTATTTGGCAAAGGCGTAACCATGCTATATTTGCCGGGTTTGCTCCCTATCAACAACCTCGTTACTCTATTCTAGTCTTTGTCGATCATGGTGGAGGTGGGGGCAGAGCAGCGGCCCCTATAGCTAGCAAGATTATGACTATGGTACTTGACAAATACATGTCGCTAATTTAAAAGCATAGTAGAAAGCAATATGGATTTTTATGATTAATTCGGACAATAGCTCTATCAGAACTTTAATAGACCATTCAACACATAAAGTAACTACATCGACGCCTCATGTGGATAGGGATGATGTTATCAACGACGTTCGTTCAATAATTTTGTATGGGTTTAGCAAAATTCCATACGCCGGGGCTTTTCTTGCACAGCTGATCGGACTATTTTGGCCGCAGAATGCAGAATCTATTTGGGACCAGATTAAGGCTCAGGTTGAACAGCTTATTAATAAAAAAATAGATGAGGCGATTTATGTGCTGGTCAACGGATTTTTGACCGGATTAGGTAATAACCTAAAAGCCTTTCTTCAAACAGTTAAATTAGGGGATCCAGTGCTAATGTCTCAGCATTTTGTTGCGTGCCACAATCTCTTTATTAATGAGTTGCCACAATTTCAATTAAAAATAAATGACACACAGAAACAGTTGCTACCACTTTTTGTCCAGTTTGCTAATTTACATCTTGCTTTGTTACGTACAGGCGTACTGAATGCAGATAAAATGAATTGGTCTAAAGATGTTCGTACGTTATATATCAATATTACAACGCAGGCGATCAAAGATTACACTGATTATACCAATAAAATATATCAAGAGATACAAGACGAGGCAGATGCCCATGAAATCTTTGATTCCAACTATGTTGCAAGGTTTTATTTTTCCAATGAATGTCGTCGGAGATACCAGATCTTAGTTCTGGATTTTAGTTTTTTATTCCCATTTTATGATCCGGTACGCTATCCAAACAAGGTGCAGCTGGATATCTCAAGGGTTGTCTACATGGGGCCAATTGGCTCTAATTATGAAGCAGGAGAGCAGGTGTCAATCAACATTCCCGGAAGGACAGAATCTATGCTTCCGCCAACTAGTTTTAGTATTTACTCTGGTGGAGGTCAGTGTGGAGAGGGATACGCTGGTGGTGTGGTGGGGTATACGGTCCGTTACCCTGGCAATCATGGACCATGGAAGTCTTCAAACTATTTCGAAGGCAAATACCAGCAGGGTGACGGTAATATTTATGTTGAATGTCAATCAGCTCACGGACCAATCACCTCGGTTAAAACATGGCAACACAATCCTTATCCTATCGATGATGGAACGATATCAACTGAGTTTCTTTATTCATTTCAGCTCGTACATAAAGATGGCTATTGTGAACCACTGGCTGGTGGTTGCTTCGAGTCTAGACTTCCCAATACCACATTTACCCTTCCAAATCATATTCTTGTTGATATTTGCCTTGAGTCATATAGTGAAAATGCTGGAGCAATTTCCTGCATATTACTAGGCTTTCAGCTTGAAAATATGGGGCATAACATTGATGGAGAATCTTTGATGCGTACATATTACGTGCATTCCATTAATGAGCCGTCACACCCAGAGCTCTTGGCAATCCTTCAACAAAAGGTAGGAATAGAGCAAGTTATTGCAATAAAATGGCAGGAATGGCAGGAGAGTCGCAAGATTTTCTGGTTAGATTGTGAATCAGCGTTATCATTGTTAAATAAATAAAATTCTATGTTAGTGTAATGAATTAGTATGCTCAGTATAATTTCTCCCGCTAAGACTCAAGACTTCACTTCTCAAATGGGGGTGCCATTGGTGCAGCCTCATTTCTTTACTAAAACACAATATCTTTTACAAATATGTAAAAGTTTGTCGCAAGATCAGATCAAGCAATTAATGGGAGTTAGTGATAAATTGGCTGAGCTTAATTATCATAGATTCCAAGATTTTGATAACCAGCCTGAGAAGCAAGCGATATTTGCCTATGATGGGGATGTTTACCATAATATGGATAGGCAGAATTTTACCAGGGAACAGTGGGATTTCTTGCAAGGACACACGTTAATTATATCAGGTTTTTAAGGTGTACTAAGAGTTTTTGATAAAATAAAACCTTATCGACTAGAAATGTCAACAAAATTGCCGAATTTTGAAAAATTATCAAATTTTTGGCAAGACGATATCACCAATTATGTCAATCAAATATTAGCAACTCATCAGAATAAATATCTAATCAACCTAGCATCCAATGAATATTCCTGCGTTATCAATCAAAATGATCTGAAATATCCAATAATTAATATATATTTTAAAGAAAAAAGAAATAATAAATTACAAATAATAGCAATAAACTTCAAAAAAGCCAGGGGCAGTATGCTTAATTTTATTGCGGAAAATCTTATAGACCTACCTGAAAAATTAAAACACTTCTCTAAACAAAATTATCAATATAGTGAAACTGAGTCTTCCAATAAAGATTGGGTATTTGTTAAAAATGAATAAGTTGTAATATTACTATCACATTTAATTAAAGATAATAACTTGCAATTATATATGTTAATTATATTTAAATTCTTTGCTATTTTGATTATTATTTAATTAATGGTTTATAAAATAGTAGGATTAACTATGAGATTCAATCGTAATAAAACAATTATTAATTTTCTTAAAAGAAATGAAGGTCAAGAATTTACTCCTCCTAAAATAGCTGAATGGCTAGTAAAAACTTATCCTGAGGAAGTCAAGAAAAAAGCAGCAAGAAGTAAAAACGAAATATTGCTTAATGTAACTGATCCATTAGAAAAGGATAAAAGGATGTTAGGAATCATTAGTGGAGAAATGCATAAAGATTGGTTTAAAAGCATACAAAGACAAGAACCTAATATTAAAAGAGAAGAATATCCACGTAGGTATTATTATAAAAAAACTGATCAGGTGGAGATAGAAGGTGCTGAAAAAGAACCAAGCCTAAAAGAAAAAGAGATATATCCAAAGCTCAAAGACTTTCTTTTACAGGAATTGGGTGTTTATAGCAAAATTATTAATGACAAATGTTCTTCAAATAGTAAAGGTACTAACGGTAATAAATGGTTACATCCTGATCTAGTGGGAATAGAGGATCTTACTAAAGATTGGACACTAGTGACTAAAAATTGTGTTAAACAATTTGCTGATAAAAAGGCTAAGCTTTGGTCTTTTGAGGTAAAGATAGTAATTAATAGTACCAATGTACGACAATCTTTTTTCCAAGCACTATCAAATTCCTCATGGGCTCATTATGGGTATTTAGTAGCTTCTTCTCTAGTAGAAGCAGGCAAGGATGATACTTTATGCGAGCTAGAGATCCTTGCTGCTAGACATGGTATAGGATTTATTTTATTAAATATAAAAGAGCCTGTTGAAAAAGGTAGAGTATTAATTCCTGCTAAAGAAAGATTAGAAATTGATTGGGATATGGCTAATAGATTAGTTGAAGAGAATAAGCATTTTAAATCTTTTATAGAAGAAGTTGATGATTTTCATCTAACTGGGAAAATTAGACTTTCCTGAACGATAAGAATTAGTGCTTTTTATGTTTTTGAACCTTAAATTGAAGGGTTGTAATCTGCATCATATCCCATAGCACCCTACATTTTTTATTATTATAGTAAAATTATACCAGACACAAACGTCATTGCGAGCAGTAGCATCGCTGCGACGAAGCAATTGTAAGATGTCATTCCCGCGTAGGCGGGAATCTAAGATACCTGCTTACGCAGGTATGACATTAAATTTAAGCAGGGATGACACAAAATTGGATTGCTTCGTCGCCACTTTAGTGGCTCCTCGCAATGACGCTTGGAGATCATCTTTTTCCCTTAAATCAACATGCATACCGAATTATACTTTCACGATAGAATAAAAAATGTATGGTACTTAATACTCACTTAATTGTAGCTTGAACTATTTCCATCAATTTTTCTTTTGCCTCTTCTTTAGCACGTAAGCTGGCATAAATATCTTGCTTGCTGTCATCTGTAATATGATTGACAAATGCAATAATTCGATTATCTTTTTCATTATTACCTCATCTCTTATGTAAAGTTTAACAGTTCAGGACGTTATATTGGTGTATTCTTTATTCAATTCTCTAATCACCCACATCCATATGATACAGATTATACCAAATACTATCATTAAATATATAGAAATAGATTGATAAGTTGCACAAGGCAAAATAATAAATATTAAAGACTGGAGAAGGGCACTTGCTGATTTTCCAAGCTTAGTACTAATGACGTCGGCAGCTGCTTTACCTTTTGTCTTAAGTTCGATATCTAGAGGAACATATGACATTTCTTTTGTAGAATCAAATAAAGTATATTTACTTGATTTACTTAGAACATTGTTGACTACTCCCATTGTAATAGCAATCAAAGAAGGATCAGTTAGCATAAAACTAACCACGATCATGGCAGACAACCCATCAAAGTTAGATACTAAGAAGAATAGCATGCCAGTTATAAAGACCATTATTGGCGTTATAATTGCTGCTGTAAACCAGCCCAACTTTCTTACAATATTAGAACCAAGAATAACAAATAAAATAGTAAATATGCCAGTAATACTTAGATAATTACCAACAAAAGCAGCATATTCCGTTGGTGTTGTATAAATCTTTGAAACTGATGCTTTCCAAGGTCCTTCAACTAGATTTATAGCTATACCATAACAAATAAGTAATGTAGCAATTAATCTAATATATCTTGAAGCAATAACCATTTTAAAACTTTCTATAAGAGTTATCGATTGTCTCTTGACAGAAAATTGCAGTTTTTCTACCTGAGCTTTATCTAAGATTTTATGGTTTAGCATCCAAAAAGTTGCCAAGGCTATTAAGCCAAATACCAGTACGCAGCCTAATATAATTTGTACTGAAAGTTCAGTCTCTGTATGTTGTAGGTCAAACTTTTTAATTAACAATTGATTTAAATAAGCTAAATTTTCTAGGAACTTACCTGATATGTAAATTCCCGTTTGAGCAAGAAGTCCAAATAAAGGATAGAATCTTTTCGATTGTTCCACCGAGGTTATATTATTAACAAATTGCCAAAAAAGTAATGCAAATATCACGCTTGGCCATAATTCTGCTATAATATAGAATAGAGAGAAACTCCAATTAGATAAAAGTAATATAAACCATTTTAAGTTGGGGTAAGACTTTATTAAAATGCCAGCATGCTCACTACTCAAATGGAATGCTAGATGATTGGGAAAAATATAAAAGGCAAATAAAGCAAAAAATAGTAGAAAAATTGACAATATAAGGTAGAATATATACTCCCCCTTTATGTTATTTACTAATTTCACATAGATTATCGATAATAGAAACGCCGAAGGTAGAACTCCCCAAAATTTAAGAAATGATACAGTTTCGGTACCAATCATAGTATTAACCAGACTATCTTTTAAAGCTCTGATAATATTTTGTATAAATAAAATGCAAAACATCAATAATGTTACATATAGAAATTTAGATAATTCATGCCTTTCGATAGGAAAGACATATTCTGACAATCTATTTGTTAATTTTGAGGTGGGTGATGTATTGTGAGTTATAGAGAAATACGAAAAAATTCTAGAAATGACTGCCATATAAGGCTCTAACCTACTTATTCCTTGGTTAGAGCTTTATATTAAAGATTTTTGTCTTGATAGTCAAGAAGAATTAAGACAAGATACTCTGTAAAAAAGGAGAAAAGATGCTTAAAAGTTTTGTTATTCATCTAAAAAATGTTATATTTTTTAAGTTTGTTATGTGTGGTCTGTGTATTTCTACGATTTTATGGTTGCTGCAAAGTCTTAATAAAGATTATATAGAGTCGATTGCCAAGAATCACAACACCGAAGAATTGCTAGCTCAAGAAACGTTAAAGCTCTATTCTATAATAAATTCAAAAAATAAAATACTAGAAACATACGCAAGATATTCAAAACTATTATCTATTTCTGCTAGACAAAGTTGTTTAGAGCGAGCAAGGTTAATAATGAAAATTGATAGTTTGTCAAAAAAATACAACCTAAACGAACCTATTACTATAAAGATAAAACAAGAATTCTTAAGTGGAGTTAGGTCAGATATGGGAACAAGGCAAGATACTATAAGGATAAAGAATTATGATGTTTACATAAGGTTCTCTACTAAAAATTTTCTGACCTTTTTGACCATTATAAAAGAAATATACTCTTGTATGCCGGAAAATACTATTGTACTATCTATAGATGTAACAAGAGAAGATGTATTAGAACCCAAGGTTATTTATAAACTATCAACAGAAAGAACCCCTGATATGATCTTTACAAAACTTAAAATGCGTATAAGAGAAATAACAACAAATAAATAAGATTATGGACATCTTCAACAGTATAAATATTTCTATATGCAGAAAAAGCATATGTGAAGAGTTAATTAATAATATAACAAAACAAGCATGTTTAACACTTGCTAATATAATAGCTATTGATTATGAAATTAGACTTAAATCAACACCTGAAATTAAGGTTTATATAGGTAATTGTATTGGTAAATTAAGGACTTTCTTTGGTCAGAAAGTTATTACGGATGATAGTTTCTCAACAGTTTTAATGTTATTTTCGGTAGCAATCTCTTCAGATGCACTAGACTATCAGGATAGAGATAATATTCTAAACAAATCAGAAGATATAATAATTGATACACTAATAAATACAAATTTTGGTGAGACAAATTCTGAAGAGAGGGGAGTAATAAAACAAGCGGTAAAAGATTTATTGGTAGCAAAAAATAGTTATGAATTAACAAACTTTATCCAAGTTGAACCAGAAATATTTCGTACAACGGTAATGCATGCGGTAAAAAAATATCAAAACCCCAAAGAGGTAAGTGATAATGTTCAATTGGAAATGAATAGAATAGTAACTGTTGCAGCAAAACATAATAAGAAAATGGAAATATTTAAACAAGCAACTAGCAGAATTATAACTGCTATTAGTGTTTTAGCAGTTGGAGCTATTAGTGTTGCAACTGCTGGTGCCACATTTGCTTTTATGGTAGTACCTGCTTCTATTCTAGCAATAGAGTATGCTCCCAAAATAGGCGAGAAGGTAGGTGGGATGATTCTTGGTGCTGATAAATCCATGAGTGAGCAAGAACAAAAAATTACTACTCTAAAAACTAATTTGTTAAAAAATAATAAGGAATTTTTGACTAAACAACAATCCATAGAGTATAATGCCGCCAAAGAACAGCTAAATAGTAAAATACAGTCTGTAGCTAATCAAAAACATAACAAATTAAATATAATAAAAACTCAGGCACAGTCTAACTTACCTAGTAAAAGATCTTCACAAAATAGCAAATCCTCAGGACAAATTAAACAAAGGTAAAAATAGTATGCTAGCAACTTGGATTCTCCTTATATTTGCCGGATTATTTGAAATAGGCTTTTCTATATCGTTGAAATTGTCAGATGGTTTTACCAAAATAAAACCTATTATAGCTTTTATTGGTTTTTCAATATTAAGTTTTGTTTGTCTCAGTAAAACTCTAGATAAGATACCTCTTGGTACTGCTTATCTTCTGTGGACTGGTATCGGAGCGGTAGGAACAGTAATAGTAGGAATAATGTATTTTAATGAGCCATACTCTGCCATGCGAGTTTTCTTTATTACCACTATGATAATTTCCATGATAGGTCTGAAGTTATCTTAACTCATTTCAAACCATCTAGACTTATTTAATATAACTATGATCAGGCTTATTTACCCTAAATTTTGGCAGACCAAAAATATTATTGCCTACTTACTATTACCGTTAAGCTGGCTATATCTCTTTGCTAGTTATTTAAGAAGGATCACAGCCCGTCCGATAATATTTCCTTGCAAAGTAATTTGTGTTGGTAATATAAGCATTGGGGGTACTGGTAAAACCCAAATAGTGATCTTCCTTGCTCAACTATTGAAAGCTATTAATATTGATTTTATAATTATCACTAAGGGTTATGGCAGTAAACTTCAAACGGCATTGCTAGTTGAAGCACACCATACAGCAGCAGATGTCGGGGATGAGGCAGTAATGCTGTTAAAATATGGTAGAGTCATTGCTGCAAAGAAAATTCAAGATATAGGTTCTTTTATAGAAAGGATTAAGCCAAAAGTGATTATAGTAGATGATTCAATGCAGAATCCTAATTTTCATAAGGATATTGTTATTCTATCAGTAGATGCTAACAGGTTATTTGGTAACGAATTCTTAATTCCAGCTGGTCCTCTACGGCAATATCCCAAACAAGCTATTGACAAAGCCGATATAGTTATTTCAGTAGGATCTGCTAACATTGATTCTTTTCCCTTATATATTAACCCGACTAACATTACGCCAAATTCACAGACGTCATTGCGAGAAGCTACTTTAGTAGCGACGAAGCAATCCTTTTTGTGTCATCCCTGCGAAAGCAGGGATCTAGATTCCCGCCTACGCGGGAATGACAATTTACAATTGCTTCATTCGGGCTTCACTCCTCCTCGCAATGACGGTAGTTTACTATGGCTAAACGCTAATCGGGTTAGCTATAAGGAACGCATCTTTTTTCAAGCTCAAATAGTTCCATCTATAGACATAGACAAGACAAAAAACTATTTTGCATTTAGTGGTATAGGCAATCCTGAAAGGTTTCTCTCTACATTAGAAAATTATGGACTGCAGTTAGTTGGTCATAAAATTTTTCCTGATCATCATCAATATTCTGCAGAAGATTTAGAATATTTAAAAGAGCAATCAAAAAAATCTAACTCTCTGCTAATAACCACTAGAAAAGATTACGTAAGAATATGTGATACTGACTTGTCAGTAATATGTTGCGATGTACATTTATTATTAGATCATCAACAATTATTAGTAGATTTAATATATGAAAAAATTATTTAAAAATATTAAATATTTACTTGAATATTTTTTTGTTTTAATAATAGTGAAGATGCTAGGAGTACTTGGTATTGACAAATCTGTAAATATTTGTCGATATTTAGCAAGGAAGATAGGGCCTTTGTTACCAGTCAATAAAGTTGCAAAAGAAAATATTCAAAATATTTTGGGCAAGACTATATACACAAATGCAGGGTATATAAATTCTGATGCAATCATTAATCAAGTATGGGATAATTTTGGCAGTTTTATAGGAGAATTTCCATATATTAGTAGGATGTCAGAGGAAGAATTATCTAGAAGGGTAGAGATAAGTGGGCTTGAGAATATAATAGAATTCCAGAAATTACACCAACCGTTCTTATTATTTACCGGACATTTTGCTAATTGGGATTTTGCTCTTAAAATTATCAATAAATTTTATCCTAAATTTGCTATTATCTACCGCAGACTAAATAATCCTTATGTTGATAAATTAATTAACAATACACGTACAAGTGGTGATATAAAGCTAATTCCCAAAGGATCTAAAGGGGCAAGAGATCTAATATCTGCAATCAGATCAGGATATGCAGTTGGTATGCTGGTAGATCAAAAAATGAATAATGGTATTGAAGTACCATTTTTAGGGCAGCCCGCCATGACTGCTCATGCAATTGCTAAAATTGCATTACAGTTCAGCTACCCAATTATACCATTACAAGTGGTTCGCACTAATAGTAAAAACAGTTATTTTAAAGCTATTATTCATCCTCCAATAGAATTACAAAAAACTAATAATAATCAAACAGATTGTTATAATATAATGGTTACTATTAACCAGATTTTAGGTGATTGGGTTCAAGAAAACCCAGGTCAATGGTTCTGGTTTCATAATAGATGGAAGAAGAATAATAAATATTCTAAGATTAAGTAATTGCAATTATTTAATAAATATGTATACTTCCCTGCTTTAAAGAATTGATTCCGCAACGGAGATATTCACCTACTCACATACGTTTAGTACGCTCACCTTTTTTTACTGTTAAATGTGAGTCGTAGATAAAATATGCATTTTTATAAAAAAACTAATAAAAAAATAACTCTATGACAAGGGTAATACCTCCTCAAAAAATTATATCTTTCGCTGAAAATAAATCTGATGTAGATAAAATTACTCAATTTATTATGGACGATTGGGTAATAGTAAAGTTAATGCCTTATGGTAATTATTTTATTGGTGTCATGGAAAAGATGCAGCATGACCACACTATAAATGACCAAGATAGAACTGTTTATATACCTCCAAGAAAAAAGATCATTTTTACTTGAATTTTTTCCACTTTCTAACTTGTATAACCTATATAAGCTTATTATTACCCACGAATATTTTGTTAAGGGTACCATCGTCATTGTGAGGAATAGCGAAGCACTACGAAGCAATCCATTTTTGTGTCATCCCTGCGAAAGTAGAGGATCTAGATCACAACTGTCGAAAGTTAGAAGAGGAAGCGGTTTTAGATAGTGTACTTTAACAGTTGTATGTGGTCAACGTCATTGCAAGGAATACCATAGGTTGATGAAGCAATCCATAAAAGTAACCAAAATGGATTACTTTGTCGCTACTAAAGTAGCTCCTCGCAATGACGCCAGGCTGTTTTTTTTATGACTTTTAAATGCCATGCGTAAAGGTGAGTTAATTATTAGACTTACCTAGGAGACTGTCGGAAATAACTAAAGTAATTCTATATTTGGCTCTTTTTGGCTGTGAATAAACATGATTTTCTTGAAATAGGTACACTATTCCTGCGAAAATCCTATTTATTCTCGCCGAAAAATAGCTCAAAATATAATAGACCTCCTTCGAAACTCGCTTATGCTGAGGGATTTGAAGGAGACACGGAACGCAGAACCGCAGCGTACTCTAGTGTACGTGAGGATTCGAGTACCGGATCGACGTACAAATCACCAGCAGAAGTAGAGTTTCGAAGGAGGTCTAATTAATTAGTCATCTCCGACAGTCTCCTAGGAGTCTATTTCGGTTTCCTTAAAAAAGCTGGAATATCATGGATATCAACTTCTGTATCATTTTTCTGAGAAATTGGAGGAGTATGGTTTTTGATTTGTTCCTGAGTTTGATTAGTATTGGATCTTAATGAATTCCACATTCTACCGAGTAAAGATGATTTGGTATCCTTACTGCTTATAGTTGAGTGATTTGACATATTAATTGATGTTGCCTGAACGCTTAAATTTAAAGGTTGTACTCCAGAATCTATTAAACTAGCCTTCTCACCGATATATTGAGCAAAATCTGGGATTTCTTCTAAACTTGTTGTCTCTGTCAAATCGTGGTTATTAGCTACCTGTTCAAAGCTTGTAGGAGTAGTACTAGTAACTGATTCAATATGTTGGGATTTGTTGCTTATTACTTGATCAGCATCAATACCAGTAGCAACTACCGATACTCGAATAATGCCATTTAATTCTTGATTAAACGTCGAACCAAAAATAATATTAGCATCACTATCCCCCACTTCTTCTCTGATTCTATTAGCAGCACTATCAACTTCAAATAAGGTCATATCTGCACCACCAGTAATGTTAATTAACACCCCTCTAGCACCACGCATTGAGTTATGATCTAGTAGTGGATTAGAGATAGCTGCTTCAGCCGCCTTAACTGCCCTATCCTCACCAGATGCTTCCCCTGTACCCATCATAGCTTTACCCATTTCACTCATCACTGTTCTAATGTCGGCAAAATCTAGATTAATAAGACCTGGCATGATCATCAAATCAGTAACTCCTCTAACTCCAGCATGTAATACATCATCTGCCATTTTAAAGGCATCGGCAAAGGTAGTACTCTCATTTGCTATACGAAATAAATTTTGGTTCGGTATTACTATCAAAGTATCAACAAATCTTTGTAGTTCTAGTAAACCTTGGTCAGCAGTTTTAATTCTATGTTTTCCTTCAAAATGAAAAGGTTTAGTGACTACTCCGACAGTAAGAATTCCTAGCTCCTTAGCGAGCTTTGCCACAACCGGAGAAGCACCTGTACCGGTTCCTCCACCCATACCGGCGGTGATAAACACCATATTACTACCCTCTAAATGCCCCTTAATCTCGTCAGCTGATTCTTCAGCCGCTAAAGCCCCGATTTCTGGAGACGCACCAGCTCCAAGACCTTTAGTAATCGCAACCCCTAACTGTATTTTATTGTCACATAAAGAATGTTCGAGTGATTGTGCGTCAGTATTGGCGACGACAAAATTTGCTCCTTGTAATTTGGCAAGTAGCATATTATTTATTGCATTACCACCAGCTCCTCCAACACCAAATACTGTGATAATTGGTTTAAGAATTATATTTTCTGGTGCCTTGAGATGTAAAGCCATAATAATATTTTACCTGTTAAATATAAATTGTTTTTAGTATAATAAATAATCTGAAAATTTCTAGCATAAAATAGATTTTATAAAGGGCATCAGTCTAATTATACCATATTTTTTGCTACCACTAAGCGATCAAACTCATCACCTGATAAAAATTTTAATTTTATAGCAGCTTCTCTTAAAGTTATACCTTCTTGATATGCCTTTTTTGCAACTTTCGCCGCATTATCATAACCTATATGTGGATTTAATGCTGTTACTAACATTAGCGATTGTTCTCTCAGCTTATTAATACGTTCTATATTTGGCTCTAGACCTTCAATACAATGCGTAACAAAACTATTTACGCTAGAAGAAATTAGGTCTATTGACTGCAAAATATTATAGATTATAACCGGCTTAAAGGTATTTAGTTCGAGATGACCATTTGACCCGGCTATAGTTACTGCAAGATTATTTCCCATAACCTGAACACAGACCATAGTCAATGCCTCAATTTGTGTTGGGTTGACTTTACCTGGCATGATTGAAGAACCAGGCTCGTTTTCCGGTAGATGTAATTCACCAAAGCCACATCTTGGTCCTGATCCTAACAGTCTAATGTCATTGGCAATTTTCATTAAACTTCCGGCTATAGTATTTAGGGTACCAGAAAGTTCTACTAATGCATCGTGAGTAGCTAATGCCTCAAATTTATTAGCAGCACTTTTGAAAGGATAATTGGTATATGTAGCAACTTGATCAGAAAATTTTACGGCAAATTCTTTACGGCAATTAATACCAGTACCTACTGCAGTTCCACCTTGTGCCAAGAAATATACTCTTTTAAGTGATTCTTCAACTCGTTCTATGGCATATGCTATTTGCGTTACATAACCAGAGAATTCTTGCCCGAGCGTTATTGGCGTGGCGTCCTGCAAATGAGTACGTCCTATCTTAACTATGTTATTCCAATCTGTAGCTTTGGTATTTAACGCCGAATGGAGACTAGTTAATGCTGGAATTAATTGTTGTTTACTAGCAAGTATGGTCGCTATATGCATAGCAGTTGGGAACGAGTCGTTGGATGATTGTGCCATATTTACATGGTCATTTGGGTGAATTGGTGACTTACCCCCCTTCTTGCCCACTAATTGTTCATTACCAATAGAGGCTATTACCTCATTGATATTCATATTAGTCTGAGTACCAGAACCAGTCTGCCATACTACTAAAGGAAATTGATCATCAAATTCCCCATCTAATATTCTAGTGGTCGCTTGATCTATTGCTTCTGCTATTTTGGGCTTAAGATCACCTAATTCTTTATTGACTTTTGCTGCACATTTTTTTAAAATTGCTAGTGCCTTAATCAACTGAATAGGCATCTTTTGATTGCCTATCTTAAAATTTTCAATAGACCTTTGAGTTCCTGCCCCCCAGTAAGATTGATCGTCTACTTTGATTTCTCCAAATGAATCAGTTTCAATCCTATAATTTTTCATATAAATTTTTCTTTTTCGACCTTAGTTATATTGATATAGCTAACCAGGGCTAACATTACTCCATCATTGCGAGGAGGCGTAAGCTGACGAATCAATCCATTTTTGTGTCATCCCTGCGAAAGCAGGGATCTTAGATTCCCGCCTACGCGGGAATGACATCTTACAATTGCTTCGTCGACCTACGGTCTTCTCGCAATGACGTTAACCACATACGACTTTTAAACTGTCCTGCCTAAAACCGCTTCCCCTTCTAACTTTCGACAGTTGGAATCTTACAATTGCTTCGTCGTAGCAATGCTACTTCTTTGCAATGACAGAGTAATACTAATCAGGTTAGCTATATATAGTTCGCTTAATCTTTAATCAACAGGATTACCTTCATCATCAATATTCAGAGATTGTTCATCAAACATGAAGAAAAAAGCTTTAATGCCACTATTAGGGGTTTCTATAAATATAGCCCCATCTTGATAAATGCCATTGTCTTTACTGTGTGGTTCAGAGTTCCCCTGATTCAGATGTATATCATGTATACCTCTAGGGGGTAGTTGATTATGTGTCTGCCTTAGCTGTAAGCCATAAGGTGTTACTGACCTTGTTTCAGTATCATCATAAGATTCACCTAAAATACATATCTTTGTACCACATGTAATATGTGCGTCTAACAAAGATGAAATCTCTTGCCATGGTTTTGGTTGCATATTTTTTAAATAATCTATTTGAAAAACTCCACTACGGAGATAATCCATCCTATAGGTCTGAGTTAACTGATTCAAGATAAATAATCCTTCATCTCCTAGTTTACCTAAATTAGTTAATAACTCGTTACTAAACTGCTCGATATAGAACATTTTAACATTAGCTCTAGAATCAGACTGAATATCTATATTTACTTGATAGTCTAATTTGTTGGCTTGTACTATAAGATTATGATGAGTCATTGTGTGTTTTGTACGATCTTCTAAATCCTCTGATACAATACCTTTTAAGCAAGAGTAGTTTTTTAACATAACAATATCCTTTATAAGTTTTAATTTATATTATATTAACTTACCAGTGAGTCAATCTCTTTATAGCTAACCCGATTAGTATTCAGCCATAGGGACCTAATTTTTAAATTTACTATTACTTTAATGTCGAATTATCGTATAAATATATCAAGATTTAATGTATACATGATGTATATACATTCACCCCTATACTTCAAAAGTTATCTTAAATGCGAATTTTCTGCAATTTATTGAGTCTCATTATTTTGTTACCGGTTTGTGGTTTTGCACAAGTTGACCAGCAAGGAGTAAACAAGCAGTTTAGCTTTTTGTCAACAGATTATATTGAATATAACCAAAAGGAACAATTTCTTTACGCGAAAGGTAATGTCCAAATTATATTGGATAGTTATTTTCTAACAGCCAATTCTTTGATTTACGATATAAAACAAGATACACTCTGGGCTGAGGGTGATGTTAGAATTACAGATCAGCAAAATAGAGTTATTTTGGCAGAATTTGTTATATTAAAAGATAAGCTAAAGGCAGGGATAATTTCAGATTTTATTTTATATTTTGGTGATAATACTCTCTTAGTGTCAAAATTAGTGGAAAGAGTCAATACAGATGTTTTTCGTTTGCATAATAGTACCTTTACTCCATGCAAAATATTATGCAACCAAAAACCTATTTGGCAAATTTCTGCCAAAAATGCTGAAATAGATCTCAATAAGAACATAATGGTTTATGAGCATCTATTTTTTGAGGTATATGGTATCCCAATCTTCTATACTCCCTATTTTTCTCACCCAACACCTAAGGCTCCTGCAAAATCAGGAATATTGATACCTGAAATGCGGGATAATGCTTTGGGGATACCACTATATTATAGAGCAAAACCTAATCTAGATTTTACCCTAACCCCCAGGATTTTTTGGAAAAAACCTAATATTACCTATAAAATTTTTGAACTAGAAGGTCGTTACAAACCAAATAAAAGTGATTATATATCTTTAGATGCTAACTATGGTAAATTACCATACTCCTTAAAGGATGGTGATATAACGATAAAAAACCGTAAGATACACTCATATTATCTATTGAGTAATGGTAATTTTACCACAAACGATTATAGATATGGATTTAGGTTGCAACGTACTTCTGATAAAGCCTACTTAAAAAACTATTATAATAATTATACTCCGTATTTGAGTTCTAAGTTATATTTAGAACATGTCAATAATTACAATTACTTATTAATGGAGGGGATGTATTTTGAAGGATTGGGAACAAATGATTCTAGTAGTACCAGTCCATTAATTTTTCCCAAGGTCAGAACTAAGAATGTTATACCTTTAAATGATGATGAAACTACTAACATAGTTGTTGAAAATAATGCATTAATCTATAAAGAAAGAAGCGGCAAAAATCTAGGTCAAGTTGCATTACAATTGGCAGTGGATAATAATTTCCTAACTTCATCTGGTCATTTATTTAATGTTACTTTACGTAATAGATCAGATATATATTTTATTAATTACCTATATCCAAATAATCCTAGAGCTAACAAGGTTCTTTCTAGGAATATACCAGAAATTCAAAATACTTGGCGTTATCCATTAGCTGGATCAATCTTTGATAAAGCTAGCCTGTTTGTTGAACCAATTATATCGGCGACTATTGGACGCAAGCATAATTCTAATAAGAAATTTTCTTTTATCGATCCATCAAAATATGAACTATCGGAAAATAATATATTCAGTTCGAATCGCTATAGTGGTATAGATTACCATGAATTTGGCAATAGATTAAGTTATGGTGTTGATTCTTCTATACTTTCAGGGCAAAATTATTGTAGTTTATTTCTAGGACAGACCTATAATACTAATCTTATTAATAATAAGCCTGTTGATAATATTGAAAATGTTGGAAGAATTTCTAGTAGTTTCGCTGACAAAATAGAGCTGTTCTATAGATTTAGAAAAAGTAAGAATTTCCATCCAATTAGAGATGAATTAGGTGCTACCCTTAACTATAAGACAATTCAGTTAACTGCTGGATTGGTTCAGATTTCCAATTTACAGAAATATTATTTTGCCAATGAACTAACTGATAATAAGATAAGACAACTTTACTATAACTTCACTTATCAATTAGCAGAAAATTGGTCAGTTGCCTATGATATGAGAGTAGATTGGTCAAAAAACAAAATAAATATTCTTTCTAAGAGTATCCAGGTGACATACTTGAATGATTGTGTTAGAATAGCCGGAAAACTTTCAGACAATTATATGGGAGATAGTAGTAGGGGGATAAAAAAGACTTTTGCTGTTCCTACTATTTCTGTAGGTTTAAAAATATTAAATATGTGAGCCTAAAATATGAAGAAATTAAATATAAAAAAGTTATTTTGTTTAGTTGCAATCATTTTTAACTTAACTATAGCGAAAGCAGAATTATCCAATATAGTTGCATTAGTTAATAATGAGCCAATTACCTTACATGAATTTCTAGCTAGAAAACACATGATCATGGCACTTAACAATGTTAACAATCCTGATTCTCAAACAAACAACCAGTTTGATAAGATGGCAATTAACAGCATGATAGATGATGTATTACTTTATCAATCTGTAAACGGTAAGAAAAGTTCTGATGCTGAGCTAGACGAGTCTATAAAGAATATTGAGCAACGTAATAAAATGGCAGAAGGACAATTATTACCGTTTTTGAAGAGTAAATCTATAGATATTAATAATTTTAAATATCAAGTTGGTGCCGAAATTATCAAAATGAATATTTTATCTGGTATTTCAAGATCAGTTGCTATTAGTGTAAAAGAAGTTAATGATATAATATTAGCGACAAATTCCAAAGATGCACAAATATCAGCACAGATTTTTACTTCAAAAGATAAAGATGATAAAACTTTGCATAGGATGTGTGATTTACAAAAACGTCTTAAAAATTGTTCTGATATCAAAGAATCTTTATACAAAGATTTTTCTACATTAGAGGTAATTAATCAAAATCTAAGTACTCTAGATTCTACGCTGCAAACAATTCTCAAAGATTTAAACACAGGAGAAAGAAGTAGTGTTTTCAAGATGCAAGACGGATTTAAATTAATCTTAATGTGTGACAAGCAGATGATTAATGTTACTAGCGATGAAAATAATTACATAGTGAATCTGCTAACCAATAGAAAAATGTCACAAAAAGCACAAAAATACTTTGATGATATGCGTAAGAAAGCATATATCAAAATAATGCTTCCTTTGTGATCTCAAATAATTTGAGTACCTTACCTTCAATTGCAAAGCATGCTAGCAAACATGGTATTACTCCTATTAGGAAATATGGTCAGAATTTCATTTTTGATAGTAGCCTGTGTGATAAAATAGTTCGAGTAAGTGGACTGAAAGAACATGATTATGTCTTAGAAGTTGGTCCTGGTACAGCCGGGCTCACTAGAGCTATCCTTGCCTGCAGCCCTAAATCTTTAACTGTCATTGAAACTGACGTTAGATGCATACCTTTACTTATGGAAATAAGAGAATTGTCCCCTAATCTGCATATTATTCATTCGGATGCTGTTAAATTTGATCTATCAACCTTAAATCATAACAAAATGACTATTATTTCAAATTTACCTTACCAAATAGGTACAGAGTTAGTCATAAAATGGTTAAAAAAATTACCATTAATAAATAGCATGACTTTAATGCTGCAAAAGGAGGTTGTAGACCGAATATGTGGTAAAGTTGGGACAAAATCCTACGGAAGATTATCAGTAATATGTCAGTTACTTTGTTCAGTTGAAAAATGCTTTGATGTTAATCCACAAGCTTTCTACCCTAGGCCAAAAGTCCATTCTGCTATAGTTAAACTTGTGCCTTGTAACAATAATGCATTAACAGCTGGATTAATTGAAAAAGTTGAGTTAATCACTAGACTAGCATTTGGTGAACGACGTAAAATGATTAAATCATCTCTGAAAAAACTAACGTCACGCATAGAAGATTTGTTAGTAGAATTAAAAATTGATAATTCTTGTCGATCTGAAAATTTATCACCACAAGATTATTTATCTTTAGCAAAATTATACTCAAATGACTAACTATAGCTAACCCGATTAGTATTACTCCGTCATTGCGAGGAGCCACTTCAGTGGCGACTGTCGAAAGTTAGAAGAGGAAGCGGGTTTAGAGGTCATCATGGTAGTTTAAAAGTTGTGGAAAAATAACTGGCGTCATTGCGAGGAGGCGTAAGCCGACGAAGCAATCCATTTCTGGTTACTTTTATGGATTGCTTCGTCGCTACTAAAGTAGCTTTTCGCAATGACACCAGTTAGCTATATACCCCCTAAAATTAGTTTAAAATAGATAATTTAAAAAATGAGGATTTGACTTTAATGCCTTAAATATGTATACTCGGATTATATACTAACAACTAACATTATGAGATATAGAGCGTGACAAAAATTATTAGTTCTAAATATAAGGCAAGCAGGAGACTTGGTGTAAGCCTGTGGGGCGATAGCAAAGATGCCTTCAATACAAGAAATTATCGCCCTGGTCAACATGGTCAGAATAGTATGATTAAAACCTCTGATTATGGTGTGCATTTGAAGGCTAAACAAAAGCTTAAATGCCATTATGGTCGGATTAACGAAAAGCAATTTAGAAACACCTTTACTCTTGCACAAAAAATGAAAGGCAATACTGGTGAAAATTTTATAGGTCTATTAGAGAGAAGACTCGACGCTGTTATATACAGAATGAATATTGCCCCAACGATTTTTGCTGCAAGACAGTTTGTTACACATGGTCACATTAAGGTGAATGGTAAAAAGGTTGATATCCCAAGCATGAGACTAAAAGAAGGAGATGTCATCGAGCTAAAGGAATCAGCAAAACAAATTCCTGTAATACTTGAAACAGCTACCAAACAAGAAAATACCGTACCAGGTTATTTAACTTTTGATGCTCATTCATTGTCTGGTAAGTTTGTCAGAATCCCAGTAATTTCTGATGTTCCATACCCATTCGAACCAGAAGTACATTTAGTAATTGAATTATATTCAAGATAGTTGATCCTGTTTTGTGTTATCTCTAGCGAAAGCATGGATCTAGATTCCCGCCTACGCGGGAATGACAACTTACAATTACTTCGTAGCTGCATCAGCACTCCTCGCTAATAGACGGAAGTATAGCTAGTCGGGTTAGCTATATACGTTCTTTGATTTCGACTTGGATTAGCACAGCCATTATTCACCAACAGCTTTTCACCTACTATTCTTTAATTTTGCTACATTTATCCAACTTAAAATAGAATATTTTTTACAAAATATTCATAATAACGCTTAGTGTACATTATAATTGTTGTATACTATACGAGTTGGGTAGAAAAGTAATTATTCTTATCCCGGATGTTATCTATAGCTAACCCGAATAGGTTCTTGATATTTGTTACAAATTCCTAAATGTCATTGCGAGGAGCCACTTTGGTGGCGACGAAGCAATCTAATGAATGTGGATTGCCACGACCACTATGTGGTCTCGCAATGACGGAGAGGTTATCTAGAACCTTAACGGGTTAGCTTATCGTTGACGTAACAACTATCAGAAAGGTTAGTTTATATGACAGTACAATATTTATTGGGTCTTTATCATAAATACGATCAAGAAATTTTAATGTTAATAATTATGATAGCTTCAATCATTCCATTGATTATTTTTATTAAGACAATAATATTTTCAATGATAAAAAGCTATATTGATCAACGGCATCATGATTGTGAAATCATATTTAAAAGATATTCTGTATACACCTATTTATTACATACATTGCTAGCTTTATATTTTATATTTTGGGACAATATCTTACATGCATTTCCTACTTTATCCTGGATAATTAGCATCAAGAATATTGTGATAATACTCTATACAGGTATTTTCGTTACAATGTTGATCCTATCTCTTATTGATACTTTTGCAGATATTTATCGAAATAGACTGACAATTTCTATCCAATCCTATTTAAGTTTATACACTCAAATATTAAAGATATTTATTATCTCTATTGCTACCATTATAACTATTTCCAGCATTTTGAATGTTTCCCTCAGTGCATTTTTTACTAGCTTAGGAGCAGCAGCAGCATTGTTAACTTTTCTATTTAAGGATGCTGCTGTGGCTTTGTTAGCAAGCTTACAACTAATTTCGCAGGATATAATACGAATTGGTGATTTTGTTAGTATTAGCCAGTATAATGTTGAAGGTACCGTAGAGGAAATTACTATTACATTAGTTAAAATTAGGAATAGTGATCAGACTATTTCGACAATACCCACATCTAGTCTTTTAACAACTAATGTAGTGAACTCGCGTGGTATAAGCGAATCAATGGCAAAAAAGATTCACGGAACAATCTGTATTGACATAAACAGTATTGTATCGGTTTCAACTGTAGAATTTATACAAGAGTTAAAAAAATCGCCATATTTGCCAAAGGAAGTAATGGATAAAGTGAGTTTGGAACAGTTAGATGACTATGTAACAAATGTTAAGATATTTAGGCTATATATAAAAGAATATTTGAGAAATCACCCGATGATATATCAACAAGCTTTTACTTTCCTAGTACATCAATTGACTCCAACTCCTAATGGTTTGCCAATAGAGTTATATGTCTTTACTAATGAAACAAGGAAGGGTGTGTTTGAAGATATCCAATCAGATATTTTTGATCATTTGATTGCAGTGCTACCTGAACTCAAATTAAAAATATTTCAAAATACAGTATAATAATGACTTTAGAAATCAAATCCAATTTAGCTTCTGCCTACAAAATTCTTGCAATTTTGGGCTTAGACGATCATACATATACTCATCTATCTGCAAGACCTAAAGGGGCTAACTTTTACTATATTTATCCTTTTGGTTTAAGGTTTGAGGAAGTAACTAGCGATAATTTACTGCAAGTTAGTTTGGATGGCACAGTTCTAGAGGGTAGTGAACATAGTTATAATGAAACCGGCTACGTTACTCACGGTAATATCTACAAAAAAAGGTCGGATATTTTATCTGTCTTTCATTTGCATACTTCCGCAACTGTTGCTGTATCATCTATGCGAGTTGGATTGATGCCAATAAGTCAGTGGGCACTGCATTTTTATGAAAAACTATCTTATCATGAATATAACTCTCTTATACTTACGTCTAATCAAACTAATAAAATGCTTGACGATCTTGGACAAAATTATGTTATGTTTTTACGTAATCATGGAATATTAGCCTGTGGTAGGACAATACATGAAGCCATGTTTTATAGTTATCATTTAGAGCAAGCATGTAAAACCCAATGTTTAGCATGTTCAACAAATCAGGAGTTAATCATACCATCTCAAGAAATTTGTAAAAAATCAGTGCAAGATCTATTGTCGTTTGAAGAAGATTTAGGCAAACGTGACTGGATGGCTTGGCTTAGGTTACTCTATACGGTTTATGGTGAGCAATGAAAAAATTTTTAGTAATAGTAATTTTGCAGTGTATAGCAATGGAAGCACTATCAAATATTGAGAGAATAAAGCTACATTCTTTTGACAATTTAATTGATATAATTAAAATTGAAGATAAAGATACACTAGTTGTATTTGATATTGATGGGGTTATTCTTGCCACTAAAGACTCTTATTTAAGCCATGATAATCGAGAAATGCGTCATAAATTTCTTGATGACATTGAAAAATCACACGGTCTAGCTCAGAAAAAGAATATATATGGACTTATTATTGCTCAGATGGAACATAAGTTAATTGAACCAACATTAGTAAAGCATTTTTGGTTTTTAAAATTTAATGGTGCTGATATTATTGCCTTAACATCAATGGGACCAAATAATCCGTATTTTGATCAGGAGCAAGATCGTGTTGATGTGTTAAAAGATAAAGGATTAATCTTTGACAAAAGATATCACGGTTCAATAAAAATTGATGAACAAAACCGACCCCAACCAAAAGCTATTGATGGTATTATTTTTGCCAGAGGCTATGAAAAAGGATTAGTGCTTAAAGCATATCTCGATCAACAACAAGCTAATTATAGCAAGATAGTGATGATAGACGATATGCCTAAAAATTTAGATTCTGTTGAAAAATACCTTAAAAATCAGGTTGATAATATAATTCTAATAGAATATAGCTATGATAAATTAGAAGAGCAAAAATCTATAAAAGCTCTTTCTATTTTGCAGCAAGATTTTCTAAAAACTCAATCTATTTGGTTAAGTGATAAACAAGCCCAAGTTTTATTACAAATAATAAATAAAGCTAAAGTTGAATGATAGAAAATGAAAGAGACAAAAAGTGATTTAGTCGACCCGTCAAAAGTCTAGAAATACAACATCTACTATATTTAAACGAAAAAGGTGTCATATATGGACGAGTGAATTTGTCAATAAAGAAAATAAAAAATAGAGCCACAAAGGAAGCGGTCATATATTCGGCATCGAGTGCCATAATGGTTTCTGCATTCTTCTAAATAT
>JAHFPS010000035.1 GCA_023269695.1 Rickettsia sp. | reverse complement strand
CAAGTTTGCCGAACTTCCAGTTAGTACGATCAAATGCTAACAACCATTTTTCTGATTCAATTCCGGCTAATGATATTAACAATTTAGCCAGTGCAGTATAGCTAAAATTAAACCCAGAGAAGAATCTTTGTAACTTGCGATAGCGAGAATGATTGCTGCCTTTACCTTCAATTACTAAGGCAAGTTGAGTTAGATTAACATCTCTAACATAAAATAATCCTGTTATTAGCTGTTCTATTAATTTTATGCTTGCAAAACTGTTAAAAAAGTAGTTCCCTAATACTTGTGATAACGCTGTAATCATTCTTCTACTCCTTAAGTCTTGTAACATAAGTAATAGACAGTTGGTTGGGCGTTATCTACTATCTTTTCCTCTCCTTAATCTTTTTGTCATGTACTGAGAACTTAAATATAACAAAATACTTATTATTTTAAGAAATATATAATAAATTATTTGCTAATATTTTAACTTCTAGTTATAATATACTTTATAATTAAAATAATGTAGTAGATATTTAAATGGAAGATCATAATAATTGTCAGAATAATTGGGAAACAAAATATACAAATTGTCATTATACAGATAGGTTACTCAATAAATTATCTGAACTGAACCAGCAAGTAATGCAACCAGTAGATATTTATGAGATTAGAAAAGGTATATATTACGCCAGAAAATATCATGGTAGTCAAATGCGACAATCCGGCGATCCATATTACTCCCATCCGATAGAAGTGGCGTACATGGTTGCCGAATACACAGCATTAGAAATGCAAAAATATTTCAGAACTGACATGATTATTACCAGTTTACTACACGATACTATTGAAGATACAACTCTTGCTGAAGACATGATTGACAGGGTTTTTGGCAATCAAATTGCTAGTCAAGTAGCAGATTTGACCAGAGTGAAATCTTATGGCAAGATTAGTGCGGCAGAAACATTGAGTATATTATATTCTCAAAATAAAAAAGATATTCTAATAATAAAACTATTTGATCGACTTCATAATATGCAAACACTAAGAGCTAAGTCACCTGAGAAGATTAAGAAAATTGTAGAGGAAACTTTAAGAGAATTTGTCATCGTCTCTATATATTTAGGGATGCCAAAAATAAAATACCATTTTATAAAAATGTGCTTTCAACATCTAACAATCACACACTATCCAACTTTGGAGTTATACCATTTGTTATCCTTGGATAATTTCCAGCCTCTTTTTCCAATTTTTCAAAATGATATAGACCAAAAGTGTATCCTATAATTAATGGAACCATTACAACTAGCAATCCATAATTACCAAGGATTTTTGTAAAATATACAAGACCAAAAGATGTAATAATATACATAGCAGCATGTGATATAGCATATGTTACGCTAACATAAGTAAAACGTTTAAAAACAGGGAAATGTTTTAAAAATATTGGCATAGCCGGTGTTTGAGCGGGACCAAATACCAGAGCTAATAATTGCATTAATAATAACACTGAAGGATCTGTAATGTTGTCTAATAAGTAAGGACACATTAGTATTGCAATAGAGAATATTACTAGTTTAGCTTTAAGGAGTATTAATGGATATATTATATAACTTAAATAAACTAGTATAAAATAACAAGTTAACCCGATTATAGAAACAATAAAATTATGATGAATAACTTGTTCAGCACTATAGTTAAAGGAGTTTTTTAAAATATTACCACAATGGATGTAGGAAAAATATAAACATACTGGTCCACCACATAATGTGAGAAAATTAGCAATCACAGTTAATATATTAACCTTCTCTTGTACAACAGAATTAGTTTTTAAAGAATTACTTAGTCCACTCTTTTCTAATATATTTTTTATTTGTCGTTTTGCATCAGCAAATTCTGGTGTTTCTCGCAGAGTGGTTCTTGCTAAAAAACCAACTAATGCTATACCAGCACCAATCCAAAATGCAATACGCCAATTAAATCCTTGGGAGGTAACCAAAGAGGCAACAGCTAAAGCAAAAGTTCCACCTAAAGCAGCTAAGCATCCTATTAAGGTTACCGCCGCATATTGTATTGGAGGCTTTGTTATTTCAGTAACATAAATTCCAGCACCTATTCTTTCTCCTATTGAGGAAATACCTTGTAACATCCGACATGCTGTCATTATCCAAACAGCCCTAATGCCAATTTGGTCATAAGTTGGTAAATTAGCCATAATTATACATGAAAGAGACATTAATAATGTTGTAATAATAACAGTTGATTTACGTCCAATATTATCACCCAACCAACCAAAAATAAAAGCACCAAGAGGTCTGAGTGCATAAGTAGAACAAAAAGCGGCAGCAGATAAAAATGCTGCCGTATCAGGATCAGTTTTTGGAAAAAATAACCCATTAAGCAGTACTGCCATATGGACATATAGCATCAGATCAAAATACTCAAGGAATGTCCCTATAGAAAGTAACCCCACAGCCTCTTTCTGTTTTTTTGTTAATGCAGAAAATGTTCCATCATTACGCCCTACATGTTCTTTCATTTTTAACTTGTCCTTTTTTGATATTTCGAATTGCTGGGATATTGTATGGGTAGTCTCGAATTCAGTTAATTAAAATTTTTGACTTCAAACTATCCATACCACCCCGGTGATTACTTTTATCTGCTTGAACAGCTTCACTCATAATTGACTCAAATAATTGTTTCTTTTGGGCAAATAGCCGCATCTTTGTAGGCAATAGGATAACCCCCACACTCTTTTGCCAACTTTTCAAAATAAAACAGTCCGTAGGCAAAACCGATAATTGTTGGAATCATAATAAACCATAATCCATAATTGCCAAAATGCTCAGTAAAATAGACAAAACCAAAAGATGTAATAACAAGCGTTAAAGCTCGAGATATAGCAAATGTTACGCTAACACAGGTAAAACGCTTAAATACCGGAAAGCTTTTATAACAAATGGGAAGAGCAGGAGCTAAACATTCATATAATAAAACTATAACAAATTGGATCAAAAATAACTGATAAGGAGCATTAACATTATTCAATAAATATGGACAAACTATGATAAAAACAGAACATATGATCAGTATAATTTTCAGGATTAGTAACGGATATATTTTTAAACTTAAGTAAGATAATATTAATATAGTTAAGAACTCCACTAAACAAACAATAAAATTATGTTGAATAACCTCAGCCATTGTGTAACCAAGGCTAGTTTTTAAAATATTACCACAATGTACATAAATAAAATAAAAACATACTGGTCCAGCACATTGTAATAAAAACAAAGCTATTATTGTTTTTTTATTAACTTTTTCTTGCAAAACAGGATGGTCTTTTAAGCTAGCTGTATCGGTATTAGTTTTTTCAAAGATTTTTTTGAGTCGACGTTTGGCATCAGCAAATTCAGGCGTTTCCCGCAAGGTTGTTCTGGCTACAGAACCAACCAATGCCACTGCTGCACCAAACCAAAATGCCAGACGCCAGTTAAAACCATGTGAAGTTACAAGTGACGCAATTCCTAAAGCCCCTAACCCCCCTAGGGAACCACAAGCCCACATTAATCCGACACTTGTATATTGGATTGGTGGCTTAATCGTTTCCGTTAAATAAAGTTCGGCTCCTTTCATCTCACCCATAGAAGATATACCTTGCACAATACGACAGATGGTCACTATCCAGGTAGCTGTAAATCCTATTTGGGCATAAGTAGGCAAATTAGCCATGACAAGACATGTTGCAGACATCATAAAAGTTGTGATGATCACCGTAAATTTACGTCCTATATTATCACCCAACCAACCAAATATTACTGCTCCAATAGGTCGAAAAATAAAGGTAGAACAAAAGGCAAAAGCCGACATTAAAGAGCTTGTCTTAGGATCAGTCGGTTCAAAAAATAACTCATTAAGAAGCCCTGCCATATGGATATATAACATTAAGTCAAAATATTCTAGGAATGTTCCTATTGATAGTAAGCCAATAGAGTCTCTTTGCTCTTTTGTAAGGCTAGTCTGCTGATTAGGGATAATCCTGGTATTTTCTTGAACAGTTTCACTCATAATTAACTCAAATAATTGTTTCTTTTGGGTAAATAGCCGCATCTTTGTAGGCAATAGGATAACCGCCAAGCTCTTTTGCCAACTTTTCAAAATGACGTAGTCCGTAGGCAAAACCGATAATTATCGGAATCATAATAAACCATAATCCCCAATTACCAAAATGGTTAATAATGTAAGCAAATCCAAAAGAAGTTATTACATACATTAAAGCACGAGATACAGTAAATATCATGCTAGCACAGGTAAAACGTTTAAATACTGGAAAGCTTTCATAAAAAATGGGAGTAGCAGGGGCATCACATTGCCAAAATAAAAGAATAAAGGACTGAATAAAAAGTAACTCAAGTGGAGAATGAAGGCTATTAAACCAATATGGACAAAATAACATAAAAATAGAAAATATTATGAGTGTAACTTTCATGATAAATAATGGATATACCTTATAACTTAAATAAGTTGCTATTAACACAATTAACAATTGTATTATACAAACAATAAAATTATGATGAATCACTTCAGGGGCTGTATAACCAAAATTAGTCTTAAGAATGGTACCACAATGTACATAGGTAAAATAAAAACATACTGGTGAAGCACATTCTAATAAAAGGAGTGCTATTACTGTTTTTTTATTAACTTTTTCTTGCCACGCGGGGTGGTTTGTTAAGCTAGCTGTATCGGTATTAGTTTTTTCAAAAACTTTTTTATTCGACGTTTGGCATCAGCAAATTCTGGTGTCTCCCGCAAGGTTGTTCTGGCTACAGAACCAATTAATGCAACTGCTACACCAAGCCAAAATGCCAGACGCCAGTTAAAACCATGTGAAGTTACAAGTGAGGCAATTCCTAAAGCTCCTAAACCTCCTATAGAAGAACAAGCTCCTATAAATGCCACACTTACATATTGGATTGGTGGTTTGGTGGTTTCAGTTAAATAAAGCTTTGCCCCTGTTATTTCTCCCATAGAAGATATACCTTGAATAATGCGGCATATTGTCAGTATCCAAGCCGCTGCACTTCCTATCTGGGCATAAGTGGGCAAATTAGCCATCACAAGACATGAGGTAGCCATCATAAAAGTCGTGATGATTACTGTTGATTTACGCCCTATAGTATCGCCCAACCTACCAAATATTAATGCTCCAATAGGTCGGAAAACATAAGTAGAACAAAAAGCAAATGCCATCATTAAAGAGGTTGTTTTAGGATCGGTTGGTTCAAAAAATAACTCATTAAGAAGCCCTGCCATATGGACATATAACATTAAGTCAAAATATTCTAGGAATGTCCCTATTGATAGTAAGCCAATAGATTCTTTTTGTTCTTTTGTAAGGCTAACCTGAACAGGGGTAATCCTGGTATTTTCTTGAACAGCTTCACTCATAGTTGGCTCAATGTTGTTGGTTTCGGATAGTTCATATTTCTTCAGTGATTATTTTTATTAAACATAATTTTCTATATTTTGTGTTAATACACTTAGTATATAATATTTTATGGTTACACTAAGTGATATAAAAAAATAATTATAGATTTAAGTTAGTTAATGTCATTCCCACACTCATCTTTGTCATTCCCGCGAAGGCGGGAATCTAGATACCTGCCTTCGCAGGTATGACATTAAACTGAAGCAGGGATGACACCAAAACAGGATTGCTTCGTCGGTTTACGCCTTCTCGCAATGACAAGTTACAGGTACATACGTCATTGCGAGGAGCTACTTTAGTAGCGACGAAGCAATCCATCTTTGGTTACCTTTATGGATTGCTTCGTCGACCTACGGTCTTCCTCGCAATGACCAGTAGGCTCACAATGACGTAAACCCTACATAACTACACAACAGCCAGAACCCTCAGCATCCCTACCAGTCATTGCCGTTTCATCTATTTGCTCAAGCGGATACGTAGAACCTGCAAAACGAGAAGTCGATGCCCCGCTCATATTATTATTATCGTCTGTTAATTCAATATATTTGGCACAATTTTTTATTGCACTAGGTAAAATATTGTCTTCAAATGTTGATTTATAGTTATCAATTAGTATTTTATCAACTGCCTTACCCCTCCCTATAGCTTCTTCATAGGTGATTTTTTTATTACCTACTACATTTTTACGAATTTGTACTACACACTGATCTGCTAGCTTTTGGACGTCAGCATCAATAGGATCACCAGCAACCAGCTCTATTGATTTCTGATCTCCGAGTTTAACACCTATTGCCATAGATAAATAAGCTAGAAATTCATTTCTTACTGTACCAAGCTCTTCCATAAAACTTACGGCTAAATAATAAGCGGCTTCTTTCACCCCCATTGCTAAATATAAAAAGAATTCCCATGTACTACCTGGATAGAATATTTTTGCTGATTCTCTAATTTTAGGATCTGCAGATTCTTCTGACTTTCTATTTTCCTCATAGACTTTTTGTAAGTTAGTGAACTGTCCCTTCTCATTATAATTCCTTGTCAGATGGCGTTCTACTTCTACCTGCTCCCGATCTTTTTGATTATTTGGTAAATTAACTCTTTTAGTTTTCATAATAACCTCCTAAATAATATTATGTTACCCGCGTCCTTCTATAATTTTGGCACGCTGGGAGAATTTGGACATGGTACTAGTAGTTTTAGGTTTTTCTGATAGTTGCTGTTGATTAGCTACTACCCCAATAGCAGCTGTCTTTTTGGACTCATCCTTGACAACCGGGTACTCTAATTGTTTGCGAATGGCTTTAGCCTGTTCTTCAGGGGTTGGGGTAGTATGAACAGAATTATTGATGATTTTCGCTTGATGCTGCACGACGGCTGAGGAAGATTTTATATTTGGCAAAGATGGCATTGGCTGTTCTGCTATTGGATATTTGGGTTTAGGCAACACTAATTTTTCATGACCACCCATTGCCATAACCATTGACTGCAACTCTTGATATCCTCGATGATTTGGATTTTGCTGCCTTTCTTGCTCATACCCTTCCTCATAACACTTATAATGTCTTTTTAATCTGTCTATAGCTAATTCAGGTTGACTACTATTGACTAATGCTAGAAGAACTTTTCTCTCTTGTTCACGATCTTGACTGAATGTTGTGGTATACTCTTCTAACTTTTGTTGGTGATTAACAATATCTTGGTCAAGTACGGCATTTTCTTGGCGACGTTTCTTTTTCTCTGGCTCAAGAGTATTAGGATGGTTAATTATTGCATCATTTGCCTTAATTTTGCTTTGTTTATAAGCAACAGTATCATTGGTTTTATTTTTAATGGCATAATACGTTTCGCAATATTTCTTCATTTGTTGCCGTTTCTTTTCAGCCTCTTCTTTCTCTTCATCAGTTGCGTATTGCCCCATCAACTGAGCTCTTTGGGCAGCAGTTAAAGAATTAGGATCTTTTGCTGCTTGGGCTAAAAGAGCAATATCTTGTTGATTTTGTTTATGAGCATCACCTTTAATTGAGTCAAAATCTTCAAAATGTTGTTTTAGCTCTTGCTCTCGCACTCCATTGGCTATGTGTGCTTCTTTTTCCAAGAACTCAATTTGCTCTTGCAATAACCTAGCTTCTTCTGCTTCCCTGCTTTGTTCTTCTTGAGTGTAACGTACATTTTTCTCAGCCTGCTCTTCTCTTTCACTAACGACCGCTTGTAAATCTTTTAGTTTGGATAATATCTCGGAAGGAAGGTTACTACTCAACAAGCTGGTTATGGAAGCATTAAGCCTTGCCAATTCAGCCGGGTTAGTGGAACGAATCTGTGATTTGATCCCATTAATAGCATTTTCAAATTGAGCAAGACCTGCACTATCTTTCTTATTCCCTTTACCATCATCAAAATCATCAGCCATATTATTATATCTTCACCATATTTAAGTTGTGGTTTCATTACCTATAATTATGATTAAATATAACCTACATTAAATAGTCAACTAATTTTTTATTAACAAAAACAATATTCAATAATTCACTGGCATGAGATATGGTTTTGATGGTTAATACCCCCTTAATTTCATGTGATATTTTAGCAAGATCTCTTTATATTACCTTCGGGAATGATTAATTGATAAAACGTATTTCCCTCAAGTTATTAGATAATGTTGTAAGTATAATGACTATCAGTCGAGCTTTAAAGAAACTCAATATTACTCGAGAAAAAAGACATACGCTCCAATCCTTCAAATCATTCTAATGTACCTTAATAAATGATAATTTTCAGATCATTAACATTAATCACTTCTGCAACTCTTCAGGTTAATTGAGTATATATATAAAGAAAATTAGTTTTGTAGTATGTTAGCAATAGATTTTTGCTACTAGTATGATAGCATAAATCGACTAAATTAATATAATCAAAAATTAAATATTGATTTTAATTAAATTTATATATAATTTTTTGTAATTTAATTACTAAAGCCATTATAAATAATATTTATAGAAGGTATAAAATGCTAGAAAATAATTCAGAACAAGAAGATATATGGCGTAATGAATTAGGGGAAACGTACGAAGAACAGGAGAGTCGTTTAGATCGTGAAGAATCTGTTAGAAAACGCAATGCCATTATATTTGTTTTTATTCCTATGCTAGTTGGATTCCTAATATTTACTCATTTTTTTCTCAGTTCAATAGAAGAAAAGAATAAACTGAGGAATCAACAACAATCGACTATCAATAATGGTCAAGATACAAAGGAAAAAAATAATTGAATTATATTGTAAAATCGGGAATAGCAATTTACATATTATGATCAAATCGTCAATTATGTAAGGAGATTCATTTTAACATAGCATATAGATGGTTTTGTAGGTTAAGTTTAGAAGATAAAGCACCGGTTTATTTTTCATTAAAGATAAAAATATTGGTGTAATTTTAACCACTTATACTTTTTCAACAATCCGGTCTCTACTTTTACAAATTACGTAAATCTTTTAGTTTATAAAGCAATTCTCTGTACATTATCCAACAGTCTCCTAAAATAACTAGGCTGTAATACTAATTATCTTTCAATATAGAATTAATAGGATTAATAACCCCGCCAAATTACATGGATTTCACATACCCTCTTGGTTTTGGATGGTCTCCATCATTGTGTAAATCATTAAATATATCAAAATGCTCATATATTGTTTTTTTCTCTAAGCTCCTATGTGAGATTAGGGGAGGTATAGCAAACACTTCATCTAATGCCTCAACAATAGGTGTAACTATAATAAGAGATAATGCTTTCGCTATACTGTGCGTATCACCTGAATATTGCTTATATAAATCTTGATATTTTATTACTATATCCTCAATAATAACAACTTTAGTGCGAGGATAATTCGATAGCATCAGGTTCCAAGGATCAGAATTTGTTCTGTGATCATCGCCACCAGATCTAATATCACTTCTATATAATACTGCAGGTTTATCTAAAAATTTACTGTGAATAAATTCTGCTACTGTACCAGTATCTAGCTCTGAACCGTCAAAACTAAATATACCTCCATCAGTTTCTTTTACACATTTTAAATCATTATTTTTTATATGTTGAGCGTGGGCATCTCTTTGTTCTAAATTTTGGGGTAATATACATTTATACTTACCATTAGACGCCTCTTCTAATGCCAAAGATAAATATAAATTACCTATAAGGTCCTTATTAGTAAATAAGGGACCTGCAAAATATAAATTATAAGATTTTTTAGTTATATCATCCTTCTCAGAAAAGGCAGATAAATTCGTAGAGTGATTAAGCATATATTTATAAAGCCCTATATTTAGTTGTTAACAAAAAAATCAAATTATGTTCTGTAAAGTTTTTAAACTTCTAGATCGCCTCGTGTATCAGTAACCATAATTATTACGAATATATTAAGATTTTCGTAATGCATTGTTAATTTTTGTTTTTTTAGAGAAAGATACCACCCGATTTAAGGCTATTTTTAATAGCAATTTCACATCCGAACTTATAGAAATACTAATTAAAAACTATATTTCTTCTAAAAACCACTTTATTTTGCTTTTTCAACAATTTAGGGAACTGTAAAAATTTCGCATAAGGCTGTATGGTTAATATTTATAGCGGGTACACCTTAACAAAATCATTTTACTCTGATTCATTTAACAACCCAAAAAATGTTAGCAACTTTTCTCTGGCACACCAAATTATTACTAAATATCTTAAAAAAGTTAATATTATTGTAATAATTATACCATTAACTCTTCTATTTCTTTTTTAGACAAACCAGTAGACGTAGAAATTATATCAACTGACACACTAGCTTTAAGCAGGTTTTTAGCTACAACCATAGCTTTTTTCTTTTCTCCTCTAGCTTCTCCTCTAGCTTCTCCAATTTGGATTCCGTACTGTGTACCCTCTTCTATATATTTTTGTGCAACAGTTCTCATAATGTTCCCTTTTTCTTCTTCAGATAAATACTTAGCTAGCAGTTGTTCTAATGCTGATTGCCTGTCTTCAGGTAACTTAGTATCAGTGTACCACAAAAAAGACCTGATGTAAATATAGTCATGCTCTTTGTCTACTATAATTTCCGCCTGAAATTTACCCAAAAAATCTTCCCATAATTTCAGTATATCACGCTGATGGATATGTTTGAGCATATATTGCATCATACCAATATGCCGTTGTTTTATTATCTCATCATCCGGCATGCTTTGTAAATTTACTAGCTTGTAATCTTCGGTCATTAACTTCTTAGCTTGCAGTGGATTATCAAATAATTGCCATAAATTTTGTGCTGCACTATATGGTTCTTTGCCAGAATAAATTACTATTGGACAGATTAGTGGTAGTTTGCCTTTATCTTTTTTATGCCTTTCGCAAAGTAATAATATATATTGCCACAACCTGAGTGCTATGAAATTATCAACAGTTGACTGATGCTCTGCCAAAATGTAGACCAAAGCCGTTTTGCCATCTAGGGTAGGTACAGAATATACTATATCGGATAATTGACGTTTTAGATCATTGGTCACAAAAGTCTCTTTTTCTACTTTTAGTTTTGATAAATCCACTAATTGCTTAAAGTCAGTTGGTAAATAATGTTCCAAGAATTCTTTAGCTGATGCCACCTCAGACATTATTTTCTTTACTAACGCATCGTGCTTGCTGTATTTCAATTTATGTTTATCGGTCATATTTCGCTTAAACCTATTGGCTGCTCTTCTTTTAGTATTTTATATACTGATGCCCGACTGATATCCATTTTCTTGGCTAGAGCTGTGCCTATTATACCTTGAGCTTTGCCTCTATTCTTCCTTCATTTGTTCGCTCAAGTATCCGGCAACGTTCAGCTTCTGCTACTGCTGATAAAATTGTTACTACCATTTTACCTGTAGACCCTTCAGTACTGATACCGTCACCTAAAAAACGTATTCCTACACGCATTTTATCAAATTGATATTTATCATATCTGCGGTATCTCTTCCTAGTCTATCTAGTTTGGTAATTAGAACCACATCCCCTTCCTCTACTTAACCGAATGCCATTGGCTCCGTCACAACCCCAAGATGAGGCTATTTACAGCCCCCCTCATCACTCATGGTTTTATCTGTTTGTACCAAGAGCGTTTAATATTATGATAAATATTGTGCATACTATCTAAAAATGATTTTCTTTTATGCAAAAATGGTGGATTTATCCCAGCTTTTTTAATAAGTACAGTAGGTATTTTTACCACTAAACTTGTTTTTATCTTTTTATGAGGATTACCCCAAAAATTTTTAAGCTCAATTGCACCTATTTCTTTAGTAGGGGTTAGGGCAGTATTTACAACGCTTGATGAACTAATATATTTTTTTATTTTTTCAGATAATAATTTTTTTTCTATTCCCCTAAGTTCAAATAATAACAAAGGATTGTAATCAATTTCTTCTGCAATCTTTAAATATAATCCTGCTATATGCTTACAAGGATTTTGCCAATCAGGACATGAACAAGAAGTTTCTATCTCTTTACTATTCTGTGGTAAAATTGTAGAGATAGTAGAAGGTAATTCTCGTGTTACTAGTTTAGCAAGCAATAATGGGTCACTTTCAATATTACTAATTATGGATGCTGCGTTGGGCAATTTAGAGAAAGTAATTTGGCTTTTGTAATAGGGAACTTTATACACTCCAAAATATGGGTTTATATTACCCATCATGGTAGCTGAGACGGTGTTGTGTTCTTGTCGATAATTAGATAATCTGTTTGGAGTACGATAGGCATTTCCACGCTGCAATCTTCCCTCTTCTATAAAAAACTCTCAGTACATGACAAAAAGATTAACATGATATAATAATTGATAATCGTGGTATTAATGGCTTAATAAATATATCTATGATGTCGATTAATTCCTGTTTCATTTTATCTTGGTTGAGATATATTCTTCGCAAATAATCCAGTCAGTATCGAAACAGTGACATAGCCTTTCTACCATGGGTTTTTAGCTTTATCGGTTTAATAGAGTGCCACCACATACCCACAACATAAGCAAAGGTAAATGCTATAGCTAGTATTCCTAACAATTTACTTATTAGACCTCTTTCGAAACTCTACTTCTGCTGGTGATTTGTACGTCGATCCGGTACTCGAATCCTCACGTACATTAGAGTACGCTGCGGTTCGAGGTGAAGTGTCTCCTTCAAATCCCTCAGCACAAGCGAGTTTCGAAGGAGGTCTATTATATCTAAATGTACCAGGTGGGTATTTTCAAAGTTGAAGCCTCTAGTTTTAAGACAACCAAAAAGTGTTTCGATTTCCCAACGTCTTTTTTAGGTAGTCATAGCTTGATATGGGTTATCATTGGTAGCTAATTCCCCTTCTCCATTACGCAAAGCTGCTATTGAAACCTTAGGGCCTTTGTAATTCTTACCTAAATATCTCTTACCATTGAGTATCCTATATTCATTACTCTTTAGCAAGTGATTTGCCGTAACTAATTCGTTCTCAACCTGCCAATAGTTAAATTCTTCTTAACTCTTATATAAAATGGAATCTTATAATCTGCTAAGAATTTCATCCATTCATCACCAATAAATTCACGATCTCCCAGTAATGATGATATTTTCTCTACTCCAAATGATCCCAAAAATCTATCTATTAATTTCTGACGTTCATTACTATTTGAAGCACCAGTTTTCGCTAACATATCCCACATAATCGGTATCGCTATGCCATTGTGACAAATTGATAATACTAAAATATTTATGTCAAGTTTGCCGAACTTCCAGTTAGTACGATCAAATGCTAACAACCATCTTTCTGATTCAATTCCGGCTAATGATATTAACAATTTAGCCAGTGCAGTATAGCTAAAATTAAACCCAGAGAAGAATCTTTGTAACTTGCGATAGCGAGAATGATTGCTGCCTTTACCTTCAATTACTAAGGCAAGTTGAGTTAGATTAACATCTCTAACATAAAATAATCCTGTTATTAGCTGTTCTATTAATTTTATGCTTGCAAAACTGTTAAAAAAGTAGTTCCCTAATACTTGTGATAACGCTGTAATCATTCTTCTACTCCTTAAGTCTTGTAACATAAGTAATAGACAGTTGGTTGGGCGTTATCTACTATCTTTTCCTCTCCTTAATCTTTTTGTCATGTACTGA
>JAHFPS010000034.1 GCA_023269695.1 Rickettsia sp. | reverse complement strand
TAGCTCTAGTATTTTCTTTTCTATTTTCTCTGACATATTTTTCCTTCTTATAAGTTGTTTTCTTACAGTACATCTTACTGTCTAGTTTTGAAACTTACACAAAGTATATTACAGACTCTTTTGTATAGCTGACCCCAATTAGTATTACTCTGTCTATTAGCAAAGAGCTACTTTAGTCGCTTTTATGGATTGCTTCGTCGACCTTATGGGCTCCTCGCAATGACGTTTGGGTAAAAGTACTTTTGTCATTGCGAGCGAACGTATGTGAGCGTGGCAATCCATGAAGCTTGTCCTTCGTCGCCACTTTAGTGGCCCCTCGCAATGACGTTTGGGGATCATCTTTTTTCCTTAAATCGACATACATACCGAATTATACTTTCACGATAGAATAAAAAATGTAGGGTACTATGAGCTATACTTCTCGCTAATAGACGGAATAATGCTAGCCGAATTAATTATACCATAAAAGTATGTACTAAGCCAACTCTTTACGGTAATTTAGTGTATTTAGGATTCACAAACAATGTTCACGTATGTTGCTCCTAGTAAAGGAGTAGCTCCCTGAAACTCTTCTATAGTAGAATTAATATAAAGAGGCGTTGTCGTATTTGCTATTTCGTTTCCATCAGTAATGTTTATGTATGTTCCTAGTGAAGGAATAGCTCCCTGAGGTTCTTTTGTAAAATTAATATAATGTGATGCTGCCGTTTTTGGCTTTTCGTATTCATCACAATCGTTCGTATATAGTATATTATTATATACTGGTGTATTAGTTATAATTCCCTGAGGTTTTTTCGTTTTATTAGTACAATGTGTTAATTCTATTGCCTCGTATCCATCATTGTTTATGCTCAAATTATTTGGTACAACTGTGACTTTATGAAGTTTTCTCTTCATATCAATATAACGAGGTTCTGCCGTATTTAGCTTTTCGTATTCATCACCATTGTTTGTGTTTGATATATTATTATCTGGTGTATTAGTTATAATTCCCTGAAGTTCTTGAACTATCCCTATATAATATACTGATCCTAATCCTACTGGCTCGTATTCAGCATCGTTTGTATCTGATAGTGGTATGTTTGTGGATTCAGAAGGGTTGGGAGTTGCTAAATTTTTATCATTCGTCAAAAGCTTTTTATATATCTTGTATGCTATGTACATGCTAACAGTAGAAGCTAGAAAACTTAAACCACTAACTGCCAGAACTATGATTTTGTTTATCGATGTTGCTTCCTCAGGAGCATTAGCACTCTCAGAAATAGACTTTTCCTTAGTAGTAGTAAAATCTTCCTCTGTAATATTAAAGTTATAGCCTTCATCTGTAGTAGTAGACTCTTTAACAGTATTTTTTTTATTGTCTTCTAGTACATCTAAGATTTCTCGTAATATATCCTCGCTTATCTCGTTATGATCTAGGTTCAATGTAGTAATCTTGGTATCTTTAAGCAAAGGTATAATAGCTTTTGCTTCTTCGGATCCTATCTTGTTATGTCCTAGACCCAATGTAGTAACCTTGGTATCTTTAAGCAAAGGTATAAGAGTTTTTGCTCCTTCGTATCCTATATTGTTATCTCCTATATCTAATGTAGTGATATTAGTATCTTTAAGCAGTTTTACAAACTCTATTATTCCGCTGGACTCTATATTAATATTAACATCAGAGAGCATA
Organism: Rickettsia sp.; assembly: GCA_023269695.1. Taxonomy (GTDB): domain Bacteria; phylum Pseudomonadota; class Alphaproteobacteria; order Rickettsiales; family Rickettsiaceae; genus Tisiphia. The sequence goes on along the minus strand of JAHFPS010000034.1, from coordinate 12,267 downwards.
CCGTTACCATACAGACTCAATGTAGTAACGCTAGTATGTTTAAGCTCTGGTAAAATAGCTCGCACTCCTGGGAGTCCTATATCGGTACCTCCTAGCAATAATGTAGTAATCTTAGTGTCCTTAAGTGCTTTTCCAACAGCTGCTATTCCGTCTAAATTGAGAGGACTCAATATATTGTTATTTGCTAGATCCAATGTAGTAACATTAGGATTTGCTGCAAGTTGTGCTATAAGAGTTTGTAGATTTAAATCCTCAGTACGGACCTTTAATACATTACCATCTAGTTTATAACCATCTTCTACTATTGCACGTTTTTCCCTAAGAGATTGTTGATCATTTACTTCTGAATAAGATGATGATTGTTCATCGTTGGGGGCTTTGACTTGTTTAACAATTAATGTTTTACCAGATTTAGCAGAACTTTGTTGTTTGACTAATGAGTTCGGATGAACGTGGCTATTTTGAGTAGCTACAAAGGTCATATTGCTAGAAGTAGATTGATAACTTATATTAGTGGGTAAACTGTGATTATCTCCTAAAATACCCTTAAGCGTACTAGAGCCAGCAACAGCCGACCCAACAAGCTGCATCGCTGCAAGCATCATATCCCATTTTGTAGGGGCATGTGACCCCCCACCATCAGAAAGATTTACCTTAGAATCTAGTGCCTCATATTCAATAGGAAGCTTCGTATTAAGAATTTCCTGCAATTGTTTTTCTTGAGAATTATTAAGAGGTCTATTATTATGATTATGATAAGAATTAGCCAAATGCTTACTTCGTTTTTGACCCTGTTTAAAATGTCCCATTACTTTTTCTCCTTTATTTCTATTACAAATTATTGAAATTGCTGACTATTAACTGAATTTCAGAAGAACAATACTGATATTTTAATATTTAGCAACGTTTATGTAATATAATATGGCGATATAGTTGTTTCGTTAGAAAGATGTAAAGATCTCACCTTACGCATGGTATTAAAAGTCATAGGAAAAACAGCCAGGCGTCATTACGAGGAGCCACTTTGGTGGCGATGAAGCAATTTAATTTATATGAAGATATTGTTTAGCATATGTTTTGGATTGCTTCGTCGCAGCGATGCTACTGCTCGCAATGACGAATTATAGGTACAGGCGTCATTGCGAGGCCACGTAGTGGTCGTGGCAATCCATGTTCTGGATTGCTTCGTCGCCACTAAAGTAGCTCCTCGCTAATAGACCGAGAGACTATCTAATACCAATTAGTGTTAATAAATAGAGTTATCCAATGGAAAATTACACATAGATTTAACTTTGTATAGCTAACTCGAATAAGTTCTTGGTATTATTATAGGTTCCTCTACGTCATTGCGAGGAGGCGTGAGCCGACGAAGCATCCATTCTAATCACTTTTATGGATTGCTTCGTCGCCACTAAAGTAGCTCCTCGCAATGACGTAGAGGCTATCTAGAACATTGATGGGTTAGCTATATAACTCTATTTATTAACACTAATTGGTATAAAACCTTCTCGGGTTAGCTATAAAATACTCCGTCCGTTATTCTCCTTGCCCGGCAAGAATCCTCTATATTGTGCATCCCAAAGAGTTTTATATAGCCCCCCTTTAGCGATTAACATAGCATGAGTACCATCTTCTACAATTTTGCCACACTTGAATACTAAAATACGATCCATGTGCAGGAGTGTTGATAAACGGTGGGCAACGACTATAGTTGTAGCATTAGTGGTTGCCAAAATTTCATCAATAGATTTTTGAATTAGAGCCTCGGTTGGTGAGTCAAGTGCCGATGTTGCTTCATCTAAAATAAGGATGGGTGCATTTTTTAAAATAGCTCTAGCGATTGCAATCCGTTGCCGTTGTCCACCACTTACTTTTACCCCTCGTTCACCAACTATTGAATGGTAACCATGGGGCATTTGCAAAATATCGTCATGTATTCTAGCTTTTTTACAGGCTTCTTGAATCTCTGGTAAAGTAGCATCATGTTTAGCCAACTGCAAATTTTCTAGAATAGAACGGTGAAACATCGTAATATCTTGAGGTATTACTGAAATATTGCTTCTCAGCGACTCTTCCGTTACCTGTGCAATATCATATCCATCCACTAAAATAGCTCCGTTTTGCAAATTGAAATATCTGAGCAAACATTTGATCAAGGTAGTTTTCCCAGCCCCTGATGTACCAACTATACCAATCCTTTCTCCAGCTTTGATATGCAGTGTAAGATTGTCAAATATATTAGTTCCACCATTACCATAGTTGAAGGTTACATCTTGATATTTAATGTCACCTTTGATACGAGGAAGCAACTTAGCATTTTCTGCATCGGTAATATCTGAGATAGTATTAATAAAGTCATATGAAGATTTGATGGCAGCAATTTTAGGGTTGATAGAAAATATGATATTGTCTAATAACTGATCAATCGCCCATTCAATGTTAAAAGTAATCACTATACTAACAACAAAATCACCAGCGGTGATTTGTCCAGTTTTGTATAAATATGCTGTCACAAATATTTGAGCTGCTGCCAGTATAGTAATTAATATGCCATCGGTTAGATCTACATAATAAGCATCATATACCCGTGTTTTTCGATCCCAACCTTTCCATTTATCAATGGCAGGCAGGAGCTTTAGTTTCAGTTCTGTCCAAACATTACCAATAATTTTAATACCAAAAATATTGGCAACAGAATCATTGATAATACCTACTGCTTCTTGTCGTGCCTTAACATATTCTTCTTGCAGCTGCATTTGTTTTTTTAACAAAACTGATAATACCGGAGCGTATACAGCAAGAAAAGCCATTACAACTGCGGCTATCTTGTAATTCATTGTACACAAAAATATTATGCCGCTTACAATAATTGTAAGCTGTGCCAAAGAACGATAAAGAATAGTGAGTACAGTTATAATAGCATCCTGAAAATCAGTAATTTTACTGGCAATTTCTCCTGATAAATGGGAGTCGAACCAATGTAAAGAATGTTTCATAGTCTTGCTGTAGATATTTTCAATAATTTCAGCCAGCAGCACTGGCTTATACTTAATATCAAAAATCCTACCAATAAAGTACATTCCGTGGTACATCATTTTATATAATACGAATAATAAGAGCAGTAGGGTAACATTGCTATTTGGATTCTTGGCAATAGTATCAATAATTTCTTTAATTTGATAGTTAACGAAAGTGCCAAGTAGTGCAGCACAGATGGCTATAATGGTAAGGCTAGCTAGGTACACTCGGTATTTGTAAGCCAAGCAGTATAAATATGATTTTAGTTGGTAGTTTGAACCCATAAAAATATTTATTTCTAGTTATGCAAAAATACACTTCATCATAGCAGGTTATACCTTCCCCACTAAGTGTTTTTTAGGATTTTTTAATTATGGCAACTTTTTGCTAACAAGTTAATTATCCGTAAGAGTATAAGGGTCTCTAATTATAAGACCTATGTTGCATCAGGAAGATCCGCAAGTGCTGAACCAAACAATGTAGAAAGATTTTTCTTATCCACTTTGTCATTATCAGAGAAATTAGCAATAGTGGTGTCAATCATATCTTTGGAAAGAGATACTGAGTGTGTCCATAGTACTCTACCAGTTGATACGTCAAGAATCGCTAATCTAACCATTGAAAATTCTGATGGCTCTGAACTATCTACTCTACCAGTGAAAACTCCCTTTAAAATCTCTGTACAAAAATCCTTAGTTACAGCACCAGATGTTTTGCTTTCAGCATAGAAATTCATTAGACTTCCTGCATAAATCAATCTAGTTGGTGATTTTGTCGTCGAAACTTGCCTCCGCTCCTCACGTACGTCTATGTACGCTGCGGTACTCGGCTTCGTTTCTCCTAAAAATCCCTCAACTATTTTTGACTTATGCAGGAAGTCTAATTTGTTAGTGCCAATTTCTGTTCTAGAGAAAATTTAAATAAATAAGGTTTAAATTTTAAAAAATCAGCGGATAGCAATTATAAATTGTACGAATCCGGTATTATAGCTAACTCGAATAAGTTGTTGATATCCCAGGCGTCATTGCGAGAAGTCACTTTAGTGGCTACGAAGCAATCCAAGAAAATGATTATATTTGGATTGCTTCGTCGGTCTTATGACCTCCTCACAATGACGGAGTAATGTTAATAGGGTTAGCTATAATTAGCTAATAATTTCTACAATTTGTTCAAATTGCAATAGATATTCTTGTTCTTTATCAAGGTCTTTTAATTTAAAACTATTACTCTTTTGTTCATCATCGCCAACAAAAATGGCATATTTAGCTTTCTGTAGATTAGCCCGGGTCATTCTTTTGGCTATTTTGCCTTTAGAATCTAAGGTAACAGAAATATTTTTTTGACGCAATTGATTTGCTAAAATTAAACAATATTCTAAATTATTGTCGCTAATAGGAAAGATAAATACTGGTCTTGCTTTAGGTATGTTGTATTCTCTCATTAAGGCAAGCCTTTCAATTCCAGCAGCAAAGCCAATGGCTTTTGTTTCTGAACCTCCCATAATTTTGCTCAATCCATCATATCTCCCACCAGCAAGAATTGTTGACTGACTCCCAAGTTTGGTAGTAGTAAACTCAAAAGTTGTATGGCAGTAATAATCAAGCCCCCTTACTAACCTTGGATTAATGATATATTTTACATTAAGTAAATCTAAGTATTTTAGCACATCGTCAAAATATCTTGCAGTATCGCTATTATAATACTGAGATATTAGCGGGCTATTTGCAACTATTTTTTTATCATTTTCATCTTTTGAATCTAAGATACGCATCGGATTTTTGATCAGTCGCTTTTGGCTATCTTCTGATAATTCTGACTTATAATCATTAAAATATTCTACCAATTTTTGTTGGTAGATAGCACGAGTTGCAGCACAACCAATTGAGTTTATTTCTAAAGTTGTATCTTTATCTATTTCTAAAGCCTGAAGAACGTCTAATGCAAGCTTAATTGTTTCAGCATCGTTACTGGCTCCTTCTTCTCCACCAATATACTCAAAGTTTATTTGATGGAATTGCCTTTGTCTACCAGCTTGTGGTCGGTCGTAACGAAATACTGGACCACTTGAAAAGAATTTAATAGGTAATGTTTGTTGCAGGTTATTAGATATAAAAGCCCTAATAATGCCAGCTGTAAATTCAGGTCTAAGAGAGATATTATTATCGCTCTTATCAAGGAAACTGTACATTTCCTTGCTTATTACATCAGAAGTTTCTCCAAGTGTGCGGTCGAAGACTTTACTATATTCAATTATCGGCGTACTCATGGCTTGATAGCCATAAAGTTCACCGATATGTTTTGCTGTGTTAATTATATAATCGTGAATTATATAATCTTCAGGTAGTAGATCTTTAGTGCCACGTAAGGGCTGTAGTGCATTATTCATACAAACTAAACCTATCGTTTCATAAAGAACAATCTAATAATATACAGAACAAACATTACCACAAACCAGTATATCAGCAATTGACCTGCAATCATCAAATTAAAATTACTATCAAATATTTGTATAGATAGTAAATATAGGCAGGCTACTAAAACAAATGGTATAATGATAAATGCGGCAGGACATTTAAAGGGTCTTGTAGCATTTGGCATTTTTATTCTAAACAACATAACTATTATAGCAACCGCTGTATAATCTATTAATGATCCCATGGATGACAACTGAACAAGCACTGTAGTTGGGCAAAATCCTCCTAATAATGCAGCAAGTACAGAAAATATTAAGATAGTAATATAAGGACTATCATGTTTAGGATGAAGTTTTGCAAAGCTTTTTGGCAATAATCCATCTCGGGCAATTACATAAAAAATACGGGATGTAGCATAAATATTCATCATTAGTACCGTAGTCATACCACATACTGCTCCAGTAGCAACGATGGCAGAACCGACATTACTATTGTTCAGGCTAAGTGCATGAGCAAGAGGTTGGTCATTATTAAGTTGTTCAAAAGGAGCTATGCCAGTGACTAGTCCAGCTATTATAACATATACTATTGTTGCAATTACTAGTGATCCAATAATACCGATCATTAAATCTCGGTTAGGGTTTTTGCATTCTTCAGCTGTAGTGGCTATTGTACCAAAACCTGTCATAGCAAAAAATAGGATAGATGCCCCAACTAGCATGTTATTGAAGCCAAAAGGTAGAAAATTCTGCCAATTTGTAGCATCAAAATGCGGTGTAGCAAACACAATAAAAGCAAATATAGCTGCCATTTTTACAAATACTAAAATAGCATTTAGTTTTTTACTATCTTTCGTTCCTAAATACAAAATAAAAGAGACAAACACTACAATAAGAAAAGCTGGTAGATTTATTATTCCACCATTGCTAGGTACGGTAGTTAAAATTTTCGGCAAATCTATTCCACCAGCTGACAATATTGCCTGAACATATCCAGACCAAGCGGCCGCAACAGCCCCAGCAGCAAAGCCAAGTTCTAATATAATAACACTGCCCATTAACCAAGCAAACACCTCGCCAAAAGCTACATAAGAGTAAGTATAAATACTACCAGAAGTCGGTAACATTGTAGCAAGCTCTGTATAGGCAAGAGCAACAAAAATACATGTTCCACCTGCAATAGCATAGGATAGCATAACTGCTGGACCAGAAAATTGAGCGGCAACTAGACCGGTTGTTACAAATACACCCGTACCTATTATAGCACCAAGTCCTAATAATATCAGGTCAAATGCTCCTAGGGTTTTGCTAAGACCACTAGTCTTACCTAGTTCTTTTATTGATTCAAAACTTTTTCTTGTTAAAAAACTCATTATCTCTCCAATTTTAATAATAGATAAATACTATAGCTAACCCGATTAGTAATACTTATTTTGCTTCGTTTGAGCTTCACGCCCACAGCTGTCGAAAGTTAGAATAGGAAGGGGCTTTAGGCATGGCAGTTTAAAAGTTGTGAAAAAATAACCAGCGTCATTGCGAGGAAGACCGTATAGGTCGAAGAAACAATTGTAAGATGTCATTCCCGCGTAGGCGGGAATCTAGATACCTGCTTTCGCAGGTATGACACAAAACAAGATTGCTTCATTGACCTACGGTCTTACTCGCAATGACGCCGGTTATTTTTTTACAACTTTTAAACTGCCATGGTGACCTCTAAACCAGCTTCCTTTTCTAACTTTCAACAGTTGTGAATCTAAGATCCCTGCATTCGCAGGGATGACACAAAACAGGATTGCTTAGTCGGCTTACGCCTCCTCGCAATGACGAAAGTACTTATTACCCAAGACGTCATTGCGAGGAGCCACTTTAGCGGCAACGAAGCAATCCAAGAAAACTTACTTTTCGCTAATAGACGGAAGTATTGCTATGGGTAAATACTAATCTGGTTAACTATAGAAGTATTTATACAATTTCTCTAGTGATCCATCCCCCACCAAGAACTCGATCATTATCATATATGACACAAGCCTGACCAGGAGTTACAGCTTTCTCTGCAGACATTAACTTTACTTTAATTTCTGTAGTACTCATTTTACTAATCTTGGCAAAGGTAGCAGGACGAGTCGAACGAATCTTAACTTGCACATCAATTTCCTCTTGTGCAACCATTTCTTTACCAAGCCAGTTAACATCCTTAATAGTAAATTCGGTAGAATCTAATACCGATTCTGGACCAACATATACAATTTTTGTATTAGGATCAATTCTCACTACATAAAGTGGCTCCTGAAAAGCTATTCCAAGCCCACGACGTTGACCTACAGTATAGTTTATTATACCATTATGTGTTCCAAGTTCAAAGCCGTCTACATGGATTATTTTACCTTTCTCATTAGCATTGGTTCGTATATTACTAATTACCTTTCTATAATCACCATCTGGCACAAAACAAATATCTTGGCTATCAGGCTTATCTGCAACGCCTAAGTTAAATCTAGTAGCAATATTTCTTGTTTGCTCTTTACTTAACTCTCCCAAAGGAAAAGATAAATAGTTTAGTTGTTCGATAGTAGTTGCAAACAAAAAATAGCTTTGGTCTTTACCAATATCAATACCAGTATGTAATTCTGCTCCATCTATACCTTCAATTTTCCGCACATAATGACCAGTAGCAAGACAGTCAGCTCCTAAATCTTTTGCTACTTTTAATAAGTCTTTAAATTTAACTGACTGGTTACATTTTACACAGGGCAGGGGTGTTTCACCTCTAATGTAACTATCAGCAAAGTCATCAATTACGGACTCTTTAAATTTAGACTCGTAATCTAGTACATAATGCGGAATGTTTAACTTATCTGCTACCATTTTTGCGTCATAAATGTCTTGCCCAGCACAACAGGCATTTCTTTTCATAGTGGCTATGCCGTGATCATATAATTGTAGTGTTATACCAATGACTTTATGTCCTTGTTCACAAAGCATAGCAGCCACTACTGAGCTATCAACTCCACCAGACATTGCAACTACTATTGTAGATGGATTACTTAATTTATTACTCATTGCATTATGGCAAATTTATGTTATGGTAAATGTAAATTACCAACTCGATAAACGAAACAATATATTATAATAACTTTATAGTTAAATTACAATAGGCTTTTAAATTGTCCTGAATTTTAATTATCCATATTGCTACCTCAATTCAGTTATACACTCATACGCCTTGTTATCGACATAATTTAAAACTTATACTTTATTATTCTTCTATAATATGTTATAATGCCGCAAGTATAAATATACTCATTTGTGTTACAGGGTGATTTAAAAGTCATAATTAATAGTAGAAAAAGACCGATTTTACTTAGGTAAATAACCGTCATTGCGAGGAGCTGCAAAGCGGTGACGTGGCAATCCAAAAATTGCAGCAGCAAAAATACAACAAGCTGTTTATTTGGATCGCCACGCCACTTCGTGGCTCGCGATGACGGGTATTCGTTTCTATAACTTAGTATTTATCATTAGTTGTGACTTTTAAACTGCCATGATTTTGTGTTATCATATTTAGTATAGTGATTTGCCGAAAGAACTACTATAGTTAATGCAGTTGGATTTGATTATTTGGTAAGGAGCAAGTCCAAATCAGTTGACTATAATCTAATTTTTTATAATGGATAAGGAGTTAAACATGTCAACATCATCTGAATTTAAAGTAGGAGAAAGAATTGTATATCCCTCCCATGGAGTTGGAGAGATAGTAAATGTAGAGCAGCAACTCATAGCTGGTGCTGATATTAAGGTTTATGTAATATCATTTCCCCAAGATAAAATGATTCTAAAAGTACCGGTAAATAGAGCCGCTATTTCAGGTCTTAGGAAACTTGTTAGCAAAACTGATCTGGCTATAATATATTCAACTCTTCAGGGTAAGGCCAAGCAAGGTAATAGGATGTGGAGTAGAAGAGCCCAAGAGTATGAAAGCAAAATAAATTCTGGTAATGTAGTAGCCGTAGCAGAAGTGGTACGAGATCTCTATAAGAATGTTGATAGCGATCGTTCTTATAGTGAAAGAACTATTTATGAATCAGCATTAAATAGGCTAGCTGGAGAGCTTGCAATTCTTGAGAATATAAATTCTGAGGAAGCAATTAATAAATTAATTGAAGTATTGAGAGATAAACTTGCTGCATAAAGCTCGCTACATATACTCAAATGATTATACAATTGAAAAGTAGTATGTTGCTCCGTCAGAAGTCTAGAGATATAGCATCTAATATGGTTGGAGAAAATATATAGAAAATTCATAAGGGTAAAAAAATGTCAGAATTTACCAATTTGCAATATTATAAAAGAAAGGAATTTGGGGCTAATGAAGCCGGAGAGTTAGGGGGGGTATATATCAGCCAAGATAATAGTCTGTCTCTGGTTAAAAAGGAAAATAAGATTGAGAAAAATATATCAGAGTTTTTGGGGTCCCAAATTTTTCAAGCAACAAATCCAGATCATGGAGCCAAAGTTTCGCTCATTGTACCTAATCATCTTACCACGCAAGTAGATCAGAAAGGAGGGCTGCAAAGTGATGGCTCTGAGGTGTATGTACAATCTAAATTTTTCAATAATTACAGTGGAGACATGTATGTCGACATGGATAACCACATGTCTAAAAAAACTAAGCCAGGTGGTTGGTTGCGAAAAGATGGAGGAAGACCGCTTTTCATGGGAACAAGAGAATTATTGTCTAGTACTTTAACTAAAGCTTTTAAAGAGCTGCATTATAGTGATTTTGATAAAATAGCTCCAACTAGCTTATTAATAGGCGACTTTGATATTCATATAGGTAATATAGGAGTTATAAGATATCCAGATAATTCTACTGTTCCGCCTAAACTAGTTCGTTTCGATTTTGCTGGAAGTTTTGACCAATTAGAGGATGATATCCATCCACATTCTTGGTCTAGACATTTGCCCTTACTAGGTCCAACTAACCATTTCAAGGAATTTCCAAGTGCATTAAAGTATAATGATTTATTTGTAAAAGGTTTACTTGATACTGCACAAGTTGATTTAAATAAGACTATTGATAATAGTTTTGTTGAATTATCAAAATATTATAATGATAAAGCACTGGCAAATTGGACGAAAATGGCAATGAGCCAGAAATTTAACAATATAGCCCCAGAAAACATAAAAATTGCTGATGTTAAAGATGCTCTTAAAGAGACTATGCAAAAGAGACAACAATCATTAAAAGAATATGGGTTGCAAATTAAGCTAGGTCTTTTAGTAAAAAAAGGAAAAATTAACAAGCCACAATTAAAAGAATTAGTCCAAGAGCACTTCGATTATTTTAGTAATATAATCGATCAAAGGAAAAGACTAAAATTAAAGAAAAAAACTAAAGGAGAATATATTGAATATATTTTAGGTAATAAAGCTCGAGAAATATTGTTAATTAAAGAAGTAGCCCAAATAGTAAAAGAACAAAAAACAGCACTAACAAATTCTTCTTTTTTAGAACCATCTATGCAGCTATCTAGAAAAGCACTAGACGTTATGCATATTAGTGACTCAACAACTACGACAATTAGCTCCGTACCACCTGAAGTAGCCCCAATCAAAGTAGATTTGGTGACATTAGCTTTTAGACAAGAAATTATTGCTAAGCAACAAACAACCTTAAAAAACATCCTGGCTGAAGCAAATATTAAGAGTGATACAGGAGTTGCTGTTACTAATCTTGCTATTAATTCTCAGCAATTTAAAGAGTTTGTAGAAAATAACAACGAATTAATACAAAAAACCTGGGCTACCTCCATTACAAACAATACTTTGACTCAAGCCATGAATGATGAAGTGCAAAGCTATGCAAAAATCCATCAGGCTAATCATTTTAAACCGTTAACTTGGAGCAAGCAGGCATCAATAGACAATATAACTGATACCAGATCAAGGATTATTAAAGTCAAAGATCAAGAATTATTTGAACTAACAGAAACTACGGTTAAGACTTCTACTAAAGTAATTTTAGAAGATTGCGTAACAGAAAAAGAGATTACCAATTATCGTAATATTAATCTACCGTTAACACTCAAGCCGTCTAATACAGCTGTACATCTTTCGTTCCCAGTGCAAAACGAAAAAGGTGAAAATATTGAAGCATCGAAGGCACTTTATTTTACTACTCACTATAATGAACAAGGAAAACTAGTAGAAATAACCAACCCATTATCATTAAAGTTCATCGGTGATGATAAAGATGCTATAGGCTATATACAAAGGGGAAAACATATTTACACTATCCCTGTGACCAAGGGTCAATATGAAACAATGCTACAAGAAGTAGCAAAAAATCAAGGCTGTAATATTAATATGTCACAAACCATTACTCCCCCTGAGGCAAGTGACTCTATAATGCATGATGAATTAAAGCAAATTCAAAGTAACTTAAAACCTCATATAACCAATGCACCACCTAAGATAGTATCACCAATGCCCAAGAAATCAACCCAACAGCAAAATCGTGATAGAGCTTGAATCAATCATTTCAAACAAAATCGGTTGTAAATCTAAAAACGTCTATTAGTGAGGAAGACCATAGGTCGGCGAAGCAATCTTGTTTTGTGTCATACCTGCGAAAGCAGGTATCTAGGTGTTTAGTCTCAGAGTGTGATGGTGTATATTATAAAGAATTACCATCAAGAGAGGAATTATGGGACAAATATTAGAGCTTGTCCGCAAACTAAAATTAAGGTATGATAGAGGTGAATAAAGTATTATTAGCAAGAAGTATAAAAGAATGAGCAGAAAAAATTATCCAACAGATTTAACAGATGAAGAAT
>JAHFPS010000099.1 GCA_023269695.1 Rickettsia sp. | reverse complement strand
ACACTCAATAACAACCAGCTGAAGCTGGTGGGTTGATATCTAGACTGGAAGTCGCTATTACTCTAAAGAGATATTACTAATATTATTAGACTGATGAGCATCTGAATGATTATTAATGTAATTATTTATGATATCATCAGTTACATTACCGCTAGTCGAGCTAAAGAATCCCCTACCCCAAAAATGACATCCCCAATATGTTTTTCTAATTTCAGGAAATTCTTGTTGAATTTTTCTAGAAGAACGACCTTTAGCAACTTTAACAAACTGACTTACAGATATATGAGGTGGAATTTCAGCCATAATGTGTACGTGATCAGCAGATAGAACCCCATTGATAATTTTAATACCAAGTTCTTCTGCCACCTGTGCAATTATCTCTCTGATCCTAACTCTTAAGTTACCCTGCAGTACTTTGTAACGATATTTAGTGATCCAAACAACATGAAAGCGATGGTAAAATACAGTGTGGCTAGTCTTGTTATAATCTGTCATATATGATATTTTACTATACATAAGAGTTCTTATGTATAGTAAAATATCATATATTCAAGTTATAGTGAATTGAAATATTAGAACAAGGACTGAAGTCTTTCCCAGCTGAAGCTGGGGGTTTTAACCAAAAAGGTGACTATAAACATGTAACTGTTAAAAATGATGGAACATATTCTATATATACACCAGCTGTTGATAAACCAGATTACGACTCTATTTCAATGATTATTGGTAAAGAAAAATATGTACCAATTGTACAAATGATGGCTGAAATGAACGATTTATCTAATTTTACAGCAAATTTTAAACACCACAAGATAAAGGGGGCAAAAGCAAAACCCAAAAATGAAATATTTTTTGCTGGAATATTTGCGTTAGGCAGTAACATAGGCTTACACAAGCTTGCAAATACTGCATTAGGAATAAATTATAACACTTTATCCAATGCTGTTAATTGGTATTTTCCATTGGAAAATTTATATATGGTGAATCAGTCTCTGATAGACATCATGACAAAATTATGGTTACCAAACAAATTTAAACGTGAGCAAAATTTATTGCACACATCAAGTGATGGTCAAAAACAATGTGTATCAGTAGAATCATTGAACGCCAATTATTCATATAAATATCATGGTAATGGTAAAGGGGTTAATGTTTATCGATTTATTGATGAACGTGGCATTCTATTTTTTACCGATGTATTCAGTAGTTCTGAAAGAGATGCTGCTTATGTTATTGACGGTTTGTTGCATAATGAAATCATTAAGAGTGATGTACATTCTACCGATACACATGGCTATACAGAGATGATTTTTGCTGTATCGCATCTAATTGGGGTAACATTTGCACCACGCATAAAAGATGTTGCCTCACTAAATTTAGTAAGCTTTGATAAGATTAAATCTAAATTGGTTAACGACAATTACCCTGTTAGACCATCATATTATGTCAAGGAGGAGCGAATAATAAAAAACTGGGATGATATATTACGTTTAATTACGACCATCATGCTTAGAAAACATCGAGCATCAGTAATATTAAAAAGACTAAGTGCTTATGCTACTCAACATCCTCTACAAGAGGCACTAAAAGAATTTGGTAGAATTATCAAATCTATTTTTATACTGAAATATATTGATGATATAACTTGTCGCCAAGTTATTGATAAACAATTAAATAAAGGAGAATTAGCTAATAAATTCGCTAGAGCTATTTCATTTGTAGGTGAAGAAATAACTGCTACCTATCGAGAAGATCAGGAAATATCGGCTATATGCAAAACTATTATTCAGAATATAATAATTCTATGGAATTATATAGAACTCACAAAAATAATTATGCGATCAGATGATTTAACTAGACAAACTTTACTGGAGAATATTACTGGTGCTTCAATATTAAGCTGGCGGCATGTAAACCTGCATGGAATATACGATTTCAGCAATATATCATCAGCGAATGATCGAGATTATTCTTTAAGTGAAGTGGTTAATTTTAAAGTAGCGTAACAACTGAATTTAGCTAGAAATTAGATAAAATTCCGTTTCTAATTCGCTTTTGCCCCGTTTCTGTGAGTCAATCATTTATTTTGTGTAAGTTCTATTTTTTACATTCCAATAAATCATACTTAAAATCACCACAAAGTATTTCAAATTGATTCAAAGCTAATGACCAATCTTTTATTGGCAT
>JAHFPS010000033.1 GCA_023269695.1 Rickettsia sp. | reverse complement strand
TTAGCTCTAGTATTTTCTTTTCTATTTTCTCTGACATATTTTTCCTTCTTATAAGTTGTTTTCTTACAGTACATCTTACTGTCTAGTTTTGAAACTTACACAAAGTATATTACAGACTCTCGCACCTAATTGCTGCTGTATTTCTTTTAGTTTTTGTGCAATAGATTGTGGTTTTTTGTCTAGTGTGCCTTCTTTTTGCGACTGTGTTTGTATTTTTGGAGAAATGGGGAAGGAGCTTTTCGTTTCTAGCCATAGCAATATACTATCGTCTTGTGCCTGATCTCCTTGATCATTCTCATTAGGTAATGTTTCTACAGTTTTTAATGCATTTCTCTGTAATAGTTTTATTACATCTTTTGCTAAGCCAATATCTATCTTGTTATTTTCGAGCAAATCAAGTACCAATATATGGTTATTCTCTTCTAAGGCTTGTAATAGATGTTTTGTACCCTTATCACTTATCTTGTTATGACGCAAATCTATTCTCTCTATAGAGTTATTGCCCTTTAATAGTTCTGCTATTGACATAGCACCCTTATCACCTATATGATTATAATCCAAATTTATGTATTTTACAGTATTGTTTTGCGATAAAGCTTGTACTAATAATTCAACCTTCTTATTGCCAATCTTGTTGTTGGACAAATTTATTGTCTCAATACTGCTTCCTGCTTTCAGATCGCTGATAATTGTGTTGACTTGACCCATAAAATTTACCTTTATAAAAATTTAACAAATGTAGGATTGAACTAAATATGTTCAATCCAGATGCTCTATATAAAACAACAAAATATCTTATATGTAAAGTATTTTTTTATGAGAACTAATAATTATATTAAGTAATTAATTCTTTATTTGAGATAATATTTCGTTAATTGCTATTTTTTTTTGATAATATGCTTAGTGCTTCTTAGCAACTATGCTAGAATAATAAAATTAAGTAACTTATTAAATTTGCATTTTTATGTTCCAAACATTAACTCAAAATCTGACAAAAATCTTTGATCGTATCAAAAGAAGCGGCACTTTATCGGAAGCCCAAATAAACGATACTATGCGTGATATTAGGATTGCCCTTCTTGAGGCGGATGTGGCATTGCCAGTAGTTAAGGACTTTATTGCTGAAGTAAAATTAAAAGCTATGGGGCAAGAAGTCATAAAGTCAGTCTCTCCAGGACAGATGATAGTGAAAATTATCCATAATGAATTAATTAATATATTATCCTCTTCTGCAGATGAGAGTATCTTGCAACTTAAATCTGCACCGCCAGTAAATATTTTAATGGTGGGGCTGCAAGCTAGTGGGAAAACTGCAGCTAGTGGTAAATTAGCACTTAGGCTAAAAAATCAAAATAAAAAGGTACTTTTAGTTTCTCTTGATACTTATCGACCTGGTGCTCAGGAACAATTAGCTATCCATGGTAGATCTATAGGAGTAGATAGTTTAACTATTATTCCAGAGCATACTCCTATCGATATTACTAAAAGAGCTTTACACGAATCGAAATTAGCCGCCTATGATGTCGTTATTTACGATACGGCAGGTAGAATGCAAATAGATGAACAAATGATGCAAGAGGCAGTAGATATAAAAAATTTAGTAGAGCCAAAAGAGATAATTTTGGTGGTTGATGCAATGACAGGACAAGATTCGGTACTTATAGCTAGCAGTTTTGATCAGCAATTAGCCATTACCGGCGTAATTTTATCCCGTATTGATGGTGATGCTAAAGGTGGAGCGGCTTTAAGTATTAAGCATGTTACCAAGAAGCCTATTAAATTCCTAAGTACTGGCGAGAAATTGACAGATTTAGAAATATTTGATCCAGAACGTATTGCCTCGAGAATATTAGATATGGGAGATATTATCTCCTTTGTTGAAAAAGCAACCAATCTAATAGACCAGCAAGAGGCAGAAAAGGCAGCTGCTAGACTAAAAAAAGGTAAGTTTGACTTAGAAGATTATCTAACGCAAATGAGAAGTATAAAAAAACTAGGTGGACTTAGTAGTATGATAAATATGTTACCTGGTATTAATAAAATTATCGATAAGGTCGATCAATCGAAATTAAGCGGTAAATTAATGGACCACCAAGAAGCGATAATTTTATCGATGACCAAAAAAGAACGAAGAAAACCAGATTTGTTAAATGCTTCACGTCGCAAACGTATCGCTGAAGGATCAGGAACATCAGTCCAGAAAGTCAATAATCTATTGAAACAATTTAAGGCAATAAGTGGCTTCATGAAAAAGGCAAGCAATATGAATCCCAAAAGCCTAATGCGTAGCGGTTTAGGAAATTTATTTAAACCATAATTCTTCTGCTTTAACAAAAAGGATGTCATTCCCGCGTCCTATTGTCATTCCCGCGTAGGCGGGAATCTAGATCCCTGCCTTCGCAGGGATGACATTAAATTTAAGCAGGGATGACAGTAAGTTGGGTGGGGTGACAGTAAGTTGGGTGGGGATGACACAAAACGTCTTGTCATTCCCGCGTCCTATTGTCATTCCCGCCTTCGCGGGAATGACAACTTACAATTGCCACGACCACTACGTGGTCTCGCAATGACACCAAGTTTGCTATACTGTTTCAAATATAACACAAGTAATAGAGAATTATAAAAAAAATATTCTAAGTAGCTTGTAATTAATGATTTTTACATATATAGTACCTGCGTGTTTAGATATTCTAAAAAGGTTCTAAAACTAGAATAGGTTGATGTCATCCCTGCGAAAGTAGGTATCTTGGATTCCCGCCTACGCGGGAATGACAAGAAGATGCAGGAATGGCATTAACGTTTTAGGGCTAATTGCTCCAAGAAACTGATTTAGAAAATAAATTAACTTAAATAGGAAAAAATTATGAATAAAAAAAATAAAAAAAGCAATTTTTTGAGAAATTTGCTAGCTACTGCTTCTATTGCCTCGGTGATAGTTGGTGGAAGTAGTGCAGCATTTGGTGATGATATTCTAACTTACGGTAATCTTTCTGCACTTACAGGTAATTGGGTGAATGCTACAGGAGTTGCCCGAGCTGCACGAGGAGGAGATAGTATCTTTATTGTTGATGGTGCTCATAATCTGACGTTAGACGCCGCTATTGATTTGGATACGTTAAACCTTTATGGACATAACGGGCGAATGGCTACAGCAACGGCTGCTGGTCGAATCACGAATGTTATAAGTGATCCTGCCATGGCAGCTAGGGTAGAAGCTGCAAATGGAGTAGCAGGTGGTCCTATTCCTGCTGGTGGAGATGCAGATGCAAGAATAAATTTCACAATTGATGGTGCTATCATTAGGCAGTTTGGTAATGCTGCTACTGGTGCTGGAGTTTTAACTGGACTAGGTAACGTTACTTTTACTAATGCGGGTGCGGTAATGAAAATTAATGCCAATGGTCAGACTCTAAATGGGGATATGATCGCTAATGGTGCTGATGATGGTATCATTCAAGTAAACTCAAATAATCTAACTTTTGCTGGAACTATCGGTGCTGTTAATCGAATTGGAAAATTAGACCTTTTGGCTGACAAAAGTGCTACTTTAAATCAGCATGCAGTTATTAAAGATATTCTATTAGGTAATGGATCAACATTGACTGTTGGGAATGGTGCGAATCTAACTGGTGCAACTATTGATGCAGTTAATGCTAATAATGGTACTTTAATTTTTAATGGAGCTTCTGTGGTTACCACATCAATTGGGAATGGGAATGCATTAAAGAGCATTGTAATTGGTAATACAGTTGGGGGTACAGTAGACTTTCAGGGTGCTCTTGTTGTTGCACTCAAAGCTACGACATTTGAATTAGGTCATGCTGCTTCTGTTATGAAAATCTCTACTCTACCTCAAACGGTTACAGGTGATATTACAACTACAGGGAATAATCAAGGTACTTTACTACTCCATGGTAATTTTGCTCATGTAGTTAATGGTAATGTTGGTGCTAGTGGTCATGCATTAGCAAATATCAACTTTGAGGGTGCTGCTGTTGGTACTATTAGAACAATTAGAGGTGAAGTATTTACTAAGAACATTAACTCAAATGGTGGTACAATCGCTTTTGATCATAACGTTCAGGTAAGTAATGCTACAAATCTAACAGCTATAACAACCATAAATATTGCAGCTAATAAGAGTGCAACACTTGGTAGAGTAAACTTCAATAGTCTCAATAGTACAATCAATGTTGGAGACGGAGGAGTACTTAGTGGAGCATTTGAGAATCCTGCTGCTGTTACAACAGGTGCAATACACTTTGCAGGTTCAGGTACATTCAATGGTACGGCAAATAAGTTGGCTTTGATTGATATTACCGCTCCTGGTATTTTGAAATTTACAGGTGGAACGAATATGAATGTTGTTACTGATATACAAGCAACGGTAGCAAATGCACATTTTGAATTTGCTGATAATTATGAATTGACCGGTAATATTAATGGTGCTGCTCTTGGTATAACTCCTAATTTAGATTTCAAAGGTAATGCTAAAATTACTGGTTTTATTGGTAATACTAATATAGTCGGTAATATCAGTATCGCGAAGGATAAAAAATTAACGGTAGATAGTGATTCAATTAGGGCTATTAAGATCTTTGATAAAGCGGATCAAGGAACATTAGCTTTAACTCCTAAACTACATGATGTAACCATTACAGCTCAAATAAGTGAGCTTGGTGGTGGTACTATTGATGCAACTGGAATGGCTGAGACTAAAGGATTAACTATTGCTGGTAATATTGGAACTGATCCGAATGCTACCGGTTCTAGTGCTTTGGAAAAAATGTTATTGAGAAACTCGATGCTTACCTTAAGACCGGTAGCATTTGCTAATATTGCTGCAATTGATTTTAATAAAAAAACAACGGAGGTGAACTTTGCTACTGCTAACGTTAATTATGCCTTGGGAGATTTGACCAATGCAGGTAATGTTACACTTAACATTGATCGTAATATCTCATTATATAATACAAAAACTAAGGATAAGTTAAAGGAAATTAAATTTACAATAGATGAGACTTTAACTCTTGGTAAAGGTAATGATATTACTGTTGCCGCGATAACACTTCCTGCTAATAAGACAGGTACTTTAATTTTTACTGGGGATTCTGCTCTGAGAGGTCCGATAGGAACAGCCAATAAAAAACTTAAAGAGATTATAGTAAGGGGTGATACTACGGTAACTACATCTGGTGTAGCTTTTGTTGAAGGCGCGGTAACCTTGGAGGGTGATAAGTCTGTATTAACTATAGATAGTAACTATACTGTTGGTCAATTTGGTGGTGGTGCTTCTGGTACTGGAATACTGAGATTTGTTAATAAAGACCCTGTAACATTAAGCACTACATATACTAAGCCTGCTGTTCTTCCTATGGGTCCTCCTATTGCTGATCCTTTTGCGATAGGGACCTTAGAATTGACTGAGGGTAATGTTAAATTAGCAGCTCTAGATGGTATAGACTTCAAGAAAATTGTTTTCACTAGTGTGGCTCCAGCTGCTGTGGATCCAGCTACTGCTGCGGTTCCAACTACTGCTGCAGCCGGTGTGACTGCTCCGACCACTGCTTCGACAACTCCAGCTGTGGTTCCAACTACTGCTGCAGCCGGTGTGACTGCTCCGACAACTGCTCCGACAACTCCAGCTGTGATTGCAACTGCTCCAACCTTAATTTTAGATAGATCCTTTTCAGGGCAAGATGTTGACAGTAATTTTGATAGTACCACTGGCAAAATGCCTACAATTCAGTTGCTCTCAAATTTACGAAATACTATTGATGAAACTCACTATATTGGTAAAGATAAAGACCATTTGGTTAACCTACAACATACTGGAGATGGTATGGTAATGGTTGGGACTCAGAAGTTCTTTGCTACTGTAACAACTACAGATAATAATAAAGGTGAAGTTGGCTTTGGTATTAAAGCTGATAAGGTCTATGGTTTAGGTTCTAAGGATCGCAACTTAGCCAGTGTGCATGTAGCCTCAAATATTGAAAACTTTGGTGATACCTATGCTAAGGAGGTTATCGTTTATGGTGGCAATACTTACACAGCTGGTGGAATAATATCTGGTGGTGAACTAAGGCTTGGTGATAATGCAGCATCTGCTGTTACTAGTTTTATGGGTAATGCTACTGCTGGTGTTAAGGCTAATAGTGTTGTGGGTAATGCTACTGTTTACTTTAAGGATGGTGTTACCTTATTAGATAATGTGAGCAGTATAGGATCAGGTAATAAAATCGACTTTGCAGGTAATGCTGTAATTAAGGGTAAGATAGGTGAGTCTGGCAATTCTTTTGGGGACGTTACATTTAGTGGCAATAAGGATCATACTGCAATCTTGCATCAGGATATGTATGTGAAAGATGTTAACTTTGGTGCTGAAAATATTAAACTTGCTGCTAGTAAGGTTATAATTGGAGGTTTTTCACATATTGATGGAAATATTGGTCTGGACTCTAATCAGTTAGTCTTAAAAGACAAAGGAACTTGGGGAACTAATACTACTATTAACACTATCTTAACTAAAAGTGGTACACTTGGTTCTATCGTGCTTAATGATGAGATTACTTTGGTTGGTAATACACAAGTTACCGTTAAAATTATTGACCAAGCTTCCTTAAAAGATCATCGTGATACAAGCTATGTATTCATATCCGGTCATAAATACTTAGTTATGGAGAACGGTGACATTAAGTTACCAGATGGAAATGTAATAGGAGATGTACAAACAAATCAAGCTTATAGTAAATGGAAGTTGGTAGTTAAAGATGGTAACTTAGTGTTGACACGTGAATGCGATGAGGTTGAGGGTGTTAAAAAGGACTTGATTGGTATTGGTGATGATATCGATCAGCAAAATGCTAAGATGCTTGCTGAAGCACAAACTGGTGCGGCAAAAGAATTTATGGATGATATAAATCTTATAAATGACAAACAAGGTGGTGCAGCCAAACGTGCTGAGGCAATCAAAAGGTTAACAGGTACTACAGAACCGCAGGTAGCCGAGGAAATTAGTAATGTTGTTGGTCATGTTAGTAATCATGTTACTAATATAGTGGGCAATAGAATGTTTAATATAGCTGGGCAAACAACTGCTGTTGGTGCTGGGTCTGATGATGGTGGTGCAGCAATGGGTGCATGGGCTATGCCATATTATGGTCAAGCTGTTCAGAAGAACAAAGGTGATTCTGTTGGTTATGCAGTAAGATCTGTTGGTGGAGTCTTTGGTTTCGATACTTTAGCTAATGACAATCTAACAATCGGTGCTGCTTTTGGTATCATTAAGACTAATATGAAATTTAAAGATTATAAAATTGGAGGAAAATCTGATGTTGATACTTTGATGGGAGTTATTTATGGGTCACAACAGTTTGATAAAGATTTCTTTGCACAAGCTGTGGTTTCTTTTGCTTCAAGTAAAGTTACAAATTCTGATCCTAGAATAGTTCCTGTTCATATTGATGCTAGTGGTCAGCAAAGAGCTAAAGCTAGTTACAACTCTATGTCTTACGGCGGAGAGCTATTACTTGGTTACAATGCTAAAATAGATGATTCAGTATTACTAACCCCGATGGCTGGAATTCGTTATACAAGACTTAACGATGAAGGTTATAAGGAAACTGGTACAAAGACTCAAAATAAGACTATTAGTAAGAAGCCAACCAATAGAGTTGAAGCTATCGTCGGTGCTAGAATTGCAGCTACTGTAGATACTAGTGGTGTTGCAGTGACTCCTGAAGCACATGCTATTATTTCGCAAAGGTTAAGTGGTAAGTCAGGAGCAGTTGATGCTAGATTAGATGGTATGACTACTTCGTTCGTTACTAGATCTGACAAAGGTGCTAAAACATTATACAATGTTGGTGTAGGTGTTAGTGCTAAAGCCGGTACTATGGAGTATGGAGTTGGTTATGATGCATATTTAGCTAATAAATATGTTGGTCACCAAGGTACTTTGAAAGTTCGTGTAAACTTCTAAACTAATCTTGTAAGTTTAGTTATCTATTACTGCAAAAGGGCTTTCTTTTCCAAAAGGAAGCCCTTTTTGTGGTGAAGTAAAGCAGGGCAGTTTAAAAGTCATAATTAATAGTAGAAAAAGACCGGTTTTACTTAGGTAAATAACCGTCATTGCGAGGAGCCATTTGGTGGCGACGAAGCAATCCATAAAAATAACCAAAATGGATTGCTTCGTCGCAGCGATGCTACTGCTCGCAATGACGTTTGTGTCTGGTATAATTTTGCTATTTTACTATAATAATAAAAAATGTAGATGACACCACCGATTTAACCTGGACACAAGAAATGATAAGTTCAACTAGTACAAATTAAGGTTGTTATGAGTAGAATATTAATCAAGTCCTTTAGTTTACAGCCCGGGAAGACAAGAAATAATAGATCTTTTGCCAAGCTAGACATGAATACTATTGAGAAAAGGTCTAATAATAGCTCGGTTATGGACT
This sequence comes from Rickettsia sp., assembly GCA_023269695.1. Taxonomy (GTDB): domain Bacteria; phylum Pseudomonadota; class Alphaproteobacteria; order Rickettsiales; family Rickettsiaceae; genus Tisiphia. The sequence goes on along the minus strand of JAHFPS010000033.1, from coordinate 5,648 downwards.
ATATTCTACTGATGAAACCAAGAGTTATGGCACTTGTGGTATTTACCAGCTTCTCTGGTCTATGGCTTGCTCCAGGTGTAATCCATCCATTTATAGCGTGCATTGCTATGCTCTGTATTACGCTTGGGGCTGGTAGTAGTGCAGCTATTAACATGTGGTATGATAGAGATATTGATGCCATAATGAAACGTACACAAAATAGACCTCTAGTTACCGGTGTTATAGAACCACAGGACGCTTTAGCTTTTGGCGTGGTTGTTGCCTTCTTCTCAGTTTTTTTGATGGGACTTTGTGTTAATCTGCTATCTGCTTTATTGTTACTAATAACCATATTATATTACGTTTTCATTTATACTATGTGGTTAAAACGTTCAACCATGCAAAATATAGTTATTGGTGGAGTGGCAGGTGCACTACCGCCTATGATCGGTTGGGCAACGGTGACTAATGAAATTTCCCTTGGTTCTTTTTCTTTATTTATGATTATTTTAACCTGGACACCACCGCATTCTTGGGCATTGGCAATTTTTCGCTCAGAAGACTACAAAAATTGTGGCGTTCCGATGATGCCGGTAGTAAAAGGAGATTATTATACTAAGAAACAAATTCTCGCCTATAGTATAATTATGTTTATTACTACATTTATGCCATTTTTCTTAGGAATAAGTAATCATGTATATTTAGTTACTGCATTTATATTAGGTCTAATTTTTCTATATTATGCTGTTTCTCTGTTCCGTGATAAAGATAACAAACAGGCTAAGAAACTATTTGCCTATTCAATATTTTATCTTTTTAGCATTTTTCTAACATTGGACTTCTTTCGAACTATATAGTTAGTTGCTCCGTCAAAAGTCTAAAGATACAACATCTTGCAATGACGCTGGGTAAAAGTACTTCCGTCATTGCGAGACCATGTAGTGGTCGTGGCAATCCACTATTCATTAGATTGGATTCAGGGAAGCATTAGAAATGGATTGCTTCGTAGGCTTACACCTTCTCGCAATGACGGAGAAGCTATCAAGAACCTATTCGGGGATAGCTATAATTATTTTCATAAAATTTATTATTTTTTACACTCTAATACTTAGTGTTTTACAATTTGTCTGCTATAGTGTAGCTAATAAAGAAATTGATATATAGCTAACCCGATTAACATTACGCCAAATTCACAAACGTCATTGCGAGGAGCTACTTTAGTAGCGACGAAGCAATTGTAAGATGTCATTCCCGCGTAGGCGGGAATCTAGATCCCTGCTTTCGCAGGGATGACAGTAAATTGAGCAGGGATGACACAAAACAGGATTGCTTCGTCGCTACGCCTCCTCACAATGACGGAAGTATTACTATGGCTAAATGCTAATCAGGTTAGCTATAATTTGTTAAAAAATATCTAGGTGGGATTAGTGGTCAGGTATTTATTTGTTATACTGTTATTAGCTATTAACTTTAATAGCTATGCAATAGAAACCATAGTTATAGAGCGTGGACATATTGATCCAATGCCGATAGCTATTAATAAATTTGATGCAGATAATAGTGGGAATAATGTAATTGGTGCTGATATAATTAGTGTAGTATCTAATGACCTAAAGAGTTCTGGCATGTTTCGCCCGATTTCTACGGCTTCTTTTATAGAACAAATTTTAGGGGTGAAACATAAGCCTCTTTTTGCTGCTTGGCGACAAATTAATGCTAATCTGCTAATTAATGGTGAGGTTACTAAGCTATCTTCTGGCAAGCTAAAAGTTAGTTTTATATTATGGGATGTAAGTTTAGAAAAAGATCTTATAGGTGAGGTTTTTGAAGTACCAGCACATTTATGGCGTAGGGTAGCACATAAAATAGCTGATAAGATTTACGAAAAAATTACCGGAGATTCAGGTTATTTTGATACAAAAATAGTATATGTGTCGGAGAGTGGATCTTATCTAAACCGGGTAAAGAAAATAGCTATGATGGATCATGATGGTGCTAATCATAAATATCTGTCAGACGGTAAAAGTCTAGTTCTTACTCCAAGATTTTCGCCGCAAGCAGATAAGATTATGTATTTATCGTATGTACGAAAGCAAAAACCACATGTTTACATTCGGGATCTTAAAACAGGTAAAGAAAAATTAGTCGGTAATTTCCCTGGTATGTCCTTTGCCCCAAGATTCTCACCCCAGGGGGACAAGGCTATAATGTCAATAGCAAGAAATGGAGCTACCCATATTTTTGAAATTGATTTGAACAATATGGTGACTAAACAATTGACCAATGGTATTGGTATTAATACTTCTCCTAGCTATTCACCGGATGGTGGTAAAATAGTTTTTAATTCTGATCGAAGTGGATCAAGACAATTATATATTATGAATTCTGATGGTTCAAATGTTGAACGTATCAGTTTTGGCGGGGGAACTTATGCTGCACCAAGTTGGTCACCTAGAGGAGATTATATAGCCTTTACTAAAATTTCTAAAGGAGAGGGTTTTACCATTGGAGTGATGAAAGCTCTTGCCCATGGTGAGGAGAATAGTGAAAGAATTATAACTAGTGGGTACCTAGTGGAAAGTCCGTGTTGGTCAGCAAATGGTAGGATAATTATGTTTGCTAAAGGTTGGCCTCCTAGAAACAAAGCAGCAGGAAGAAATCGTATATATTCCATTGACTTAACCGGTTATAATGAAAGAGAGATTCTCACTCCTCAAGATGCTTCTGATCCAGAATGGTCGAAAATGTTAAATTAACCTCAATTCGATATAACAAGTTATCTAAAATTCAGGTTATCATAGTGTAGAAAAAGGAATTATGGGTAAAAAATAGTTATCCTGAAACAAGTTCAGGATGACATAACACCATTGCCGGTATAGCTCAGTTGGCAGAGCGACGCATTCGTAACGCGTAGGTCGGGGGTTCGATCCCCTCTATCGGCACCATAAATATAGCTAACCCGACTAGCATTTAGCCATGCATGACGTTGACCACATACGACTTTATAAAGTACCTTGCCTAAACCCGCTTCCCCTTCTAACTTTCGACAGCTGTGCTATGGTCTTCCTCGCTAATAGACGGAGTAATGCTAATCGGTTTAGCTATACCTCATGTTGCTGCGTATGCTTGCTCCTCATTTTCAAATCCAATTCTCCAAATCATTTGAGTATAATCCATCATTATCAACCTATAGCTCTGCTATTTTAAACAATACGTAAATTAATCTTTATTATTACAAAATAATTTATTACATAAAGATTGCTAAATATTAATATAATAGTATTGTTCTATCCGACATTAGTTAATAGTGCTCAATTTTAACAATTTATAATAAAAATAAAGGAGATAAAATAATGGGACAGATAAAACATAATAAACAAAAGGCTAAGCATTTGGCTAATTCCTACCATAATAAGAAGCCTCTTAATAAATTTCAACAAGAACAATTTAATGAAATTCTTAATACAGATATTCCTAATAATAACCCTATAACACCTGCTATAAATTTTGAGGTAAAGCCTCATGATGGTGGAGTTGATCATTGGGGGAAGTCTCTCATGATTGGGGGTACCGCCCTTTTGCAAGTTCTTGGGGGTATTACTGCAATTATGCCTAAGGCTATTTCAGGAAATAATCAAAATAATTTATTAAGTAATCCAGCTAAGATGAATCACCAAACTTCGTTTAACGCTATTGGTCCTGTAGCTACTCGAAATAGCCACGTTGCCCCGAAGTTAGTCAAACAAGAAACTCTTCCTCAACAATTTACATTAACAGTAAAGGATAATACATTAATTTTCAAAGGTGCCTATTTAGATCCACAAGTTCTTAGAGATACACTCTTGGTATATCCTAATATTGATACGTTTGATGTAAGAGGGTATATTATAACACCTAAAATTGCAGGAGAAGTTGGAAGAGCATTTGAAAATACTGGGGTTAAGAAATTAGAACTTTGGGGGGCTGAGCTAGGATCAGAAGGAGCATTAGCTCTTGCAAAAGAGCTTAAGTATACTAATGTTGAAAATTTGAATCTAGGACGTAACAAGATCGGAGCCAACGGAATAAAAAAAGTTGTAATGGCACTTAAAGGTACTAAGGTTGAGATATTGAATCTACAGGAGAACGATATAGGGTTCCAAGAAACAGCAAATCTTGCACAAGCATTTAGAAATACTAAAATTACTACATTAAACCTAGCTATGAACAATCTAGGGGATAAAGGTGTACTAGATGTTGCAAAGGATCTTAAATACACTGATATTAAGATATTAAATCTACAAAAGAACAATATAGGAGCCAAAGGGGCAGTAGATCTGGTAAAAGCACTTAAAGATACTAAGGTTACTACATTGAGTTTAGCTCATAACAATATAGGATTTAAAGGTGCCCTAGATCTGGTAAAAGAACTTAAAGATAAAGATATTACTAAATTGAATCTGTCATATAATGGGATATATGACAAAGACGTGCCAGCTCTTATAAAAGAGCTTAAATGTACTAAGGTTACTGAATTGGGGTTATGGGGATACTATAGTACATTAGAAGAAATCTTACATTTCCTAGAAGGAAACTCACACAATAGTGCTGAAAATCTCTGTACAGAAGGAGTTACCTCTACTGTGAAGCCTATTACTAAGGATGCTACTACTACCGTGAAATCGACTACTACTGAGGAAGCTACTACTACCATGAAGCTGACTACTACTGAGGAAGTTACTACTACCGTGAAGCCGACTACTACTGAGGAAGCTACTACTACCGTGAAGCCGACTACTACTGAGGAAGCTACTACTACCATGAAGCCGACTACTACTGAGGAAGCTAAGACAGAGCAACAGTCTACTGCTAAGACAGAGTCTATCACTGAGAGTGGGGTTGTTACTACTGAGGGAAAAAAATCAATAGACTTACTCTCAGCAGAAGTTGTAGGAGTTCCAATGGCTTTTTTTGCTACTACTAAGGAAGCTAATACAGAGCAACAGTTTACTACTAAGGCAGAGCCTATTACTGAGAGTGGGGTTGTTACTATTGAGGAAAAAAAATCAACGGCCTCATTCTTAGCAAAAGTCATAGGAATTCCACTGGGTATTTTGGTAGGTATTGTAGCTGTTGGTTATTCATGCAATAAGAAAACAAGTGATAGCGATCACAACAATGATACCGATGAAAGTTACGACAGTGATACCAATGAAACTTGCGACTATGCACTCGAGGGAGTTTACTGCAATGATACCTGGGAAACATCTGATGCAGTATTACAAAGTTTTCCCGTTATATCTTTAGCGGGTGATAATACAGACACCAATACAGATATATATAGCTAATCCGATTAGCATTACGCTAAATTTACTGACGTCATTGCGAGAAGTAGCGAAACACTACGAAGCAATCCAATTTATATGAAGATATTGTTTAGCATATGTTTTGGATTGCTTCGTCGCAGCGATGCTATTCCTCGCAATGACGCAAGTACTTTTACCTGATGTCATTGCGAGGAGCCACTAAAGTGGCGACGAAGCAATCCATAAAAGCAACTAAAAATGGATTGGAGTCAATCATTTATTTTGTGTAAGTTCTATTTTTTACATTCCAATAAATCATACTTAAAATCACCACAAAGTATTTCAAATTGATTCAAAGCTAATGACCAATCTTTTATTGGCATA
>JAHFPS010000073.1 GCA_023269695.1 Rickettsia sp. | reverse complement strand
ACCATTCTTCATCTGTTAAATCTGTTGGATAATTTTTTCTGCTCATTCTTTTATACTTCTTGCTAATAATACTTTATTCAACTCTATCATACCTTAATTTTAGTTTGCGGACAAGCTCTAAATCATATTTCTTGAATAATTGTTGTTCAATAGCCAATTCTTGTGCATTAGCCTTAAGATATGATAATGCAGCTTCAACTGATTCTTTCAATACTTCACCAAGTTTGCCGGTTGCTTGTACTTTACCTTCACCCGGAAACTTCTCAACTTCTACCGTCATAGTACTACCACCGCTCGCTGTATAAGCCAATCCTATTGCCATTCCAACTTTTGCCGTTTTATCTGGATTAGTATCTTGATATTTTGCAGTACCCAAATATTGTTCTATTAATGCTAGATTGATTATTGGTTTGTTGCCTTGTAATTCATCTACTAAATATTTCTGCACTATAGTTCTTAGTATTCTCTCAATATCTCGAACTCCTGATTCTTTGGTATAATGTTTTATCAGCTGTTTTATGATAATTTCATCTATTTTAAACTGTTCAATTGGCAAATTTGCTTCCTTCAATAGTTTGAGCATTAGATAGTTGTTGGCTATTTGCAGTTTTTCCTGCTCGGTATAACCACTTATCTCTATTACTTCCATGCGATTAAGTAACGGGTAGGAAATTCTATCTAACGAATTAGCCGTAATAATGAATAATACTTTTGACAAATCAAAAGGAAAATTGAAATAATCATCGGTAAAGTTAGTATTTTGTGAAGGGTCTAATAATTGTAATAAGGCTCCTTCTAAATTAGTGCCTCTCGATGAATCCATTTTGTCAATTTCGTCTAACACCATTACCGGGTTACAAGTACCAGCTTCTGATATTAATGATAGAACTTTCCCGGGAGTTGCACCTCGATAAAAAGTCATACATCCTCTAATTATATTAACATCTTGAGCCCCTGCCAGTGACAAAGTTACGCTTTTTCTTTGTAAGGCAGCAGCTACTGAATTAGCTATTGAAGTTTTACCAACGCCCGGCGAACCTACTAAACATATTATAGGAGGTCTGGCGTTAGTAGAACGAGTCATAAATACTAGTGCTTCTATAATACGGGTTTTTACTTCTTCCAACCCATAATGTTCTTGCTCAAGAATCTTCTTGGCTTCAGCTAAATCAATATTGCTCTTATCATATTTACCCCATGGTAATTTAAGTAAATTCTGTAAATATCTTATGTGATCATTTTTTTCATTATCAGTATTGTTCAGTGATTTAGCGGTATTAAGCCTAGTAGTAGCTTGAATCTTAACCCCAGAAGGAAGAGGAGTATTTTCAATCAAGTAAGCTAAATCTTCTTCTATAGCTAGTTTCCGTAATTCCTCTAATGCTTGTTCTCTAAAGTATATTACTTAATTTATCATTAGTATCCTTCGGTAAACTTATTGATATATTATGGCGTTTTGCTTCATAAAATTTTATCACTATCTAACCGTAAATAACAGTCTTTATCTTCTGTAGGTAATAATATATGCATTGTTTGCATTATTAATTGAAGGATTTGAATACGCAAATGTTATTGCTGATAAAGCCTATGATAGCGATGCCTTCATTGGGCAAATTGTAGCACAAAATAGTATTCCTATAATTCCACCAAAACGAAATCATAAAATACAGCGACATATGATAAATATCTTTATAAAGAACAACATTTAATCGAGTGTTTCTTTAATAAAATTAAGCATTTTAGAAGTGTATTTGCCAGATTTGATAAAAAAGCCTCTTCCTTTATGGGTTTTTCAGCTCTTGCCTCTGTTGTCTTATGGTTAAGATAGGTACACAACCTAGTAAATTTTTTATAAAATTAGCTACTGTAACTATTTTATCATTTTATAAAAGAATTAATAGTTTTTTTTAATTTTTTATTGGCAGAAATATTAATTTTCATTCATTATATTAAAATTATAGCTTGTTAAATGGTTTATCATTTATTAAGTTAGTTATTTTTTCTGTTTTCTAGATATTAAGATAAGCCTATTTCATTTTAAAATAGACTTAATCTTATGGTAAATTATCCTGTTGTTCCTGGGGCTATAATAAAATATATATCCGTTGGAGTATTGATAATGGAGAATGAATCAGGAATGGATGAAAAAATTATTGCTGTACCTGTTAATAAGGTAGATATTTCTTTTGGCGATATCAAAGATATTAGTAATCTCAGTGTTCTATTTAAACTAATGGTACAACATTTCTTTGAGCATTATAAATATCTTGAAAAAGGCAAATAGGTGAAAGTTTTGGGTTGGAAGGATGTAAAAACAGCTAAAAAACTAATTCAAGAAGGGGTAAGGAGATTAACCGAATGAATAAAAACATATCTTAAAGGTTTATACTCTTGAACAGCTTTTAGAATATAGATACTGTAACAAAACTAATTAATAAATAATAAAGCGAGTAGGTAAATATGATCAATGAATTAGTGCAAAGATTAAGTGAAGGTAAACATGAGGTGGTAATAGGTCATAGAGATGAACCATATGAAGAAATAAAACAAAGGATAGAGGATGGTTATATTCATGTAAAATTTACCCAAACTAGAGGTGGTACGGAATTGGGTATTAATGTTGATTTAAACAACACCAATGTAAAAGAATTAGATTTTAGTAATGGGAAAGGAATGCTGCATATTGAAGGTACTACAAACCTAAATTACAATCAAGTAAGATGTATAGTTGATATTGACCTTGACACAAGAAAAGGATCAGGATGCTTACAAGTTGTAGAAGAAGAATTAATAAACAGTAATACTAGAACTGTAAATTGATATTAATAAATAAGATAGGAGAAGATATGTCAGAAGAAGATAATGCAGAATATATATGCTTAGTAAGTGAAGAAGAGCAATATTCAATATGGTTTGCTTGGAAGGAAATACCACTAGGTTGGAAACAAGTGGGACCTAAGGGGAAGAAAGAGGAAGTTCTAAATTATGTAAAAGAAGTATGGATTGATATGAGACCAAAAAGTCTTAGACAACAGATGGAATTGCTATGTCATAAATAATACCTGGATAATTCCTAAAATTCTCATTTTTTGAGTTTATAATAAATTGAAGAAATTATAAATAAAGTAAAAAGAGGTACCTATTAACATACCACCAACTATATAGCAAGACTAATAGATTGTCTGCTTTCATTTGCAGCACCCACAACTGTCGAAAGTTAGAAGAGGAAGCGGTTTTAGAGAGATTTCATAGGTAAGGTTAAGTAGCTATAATTAAGTATTAGTTAAAATATAAACCTACTAATATAATTTTCTTTGCTCATTGAGAAGGAATTTATTTAAAGATAGTATACTTTTTTATCTACGAAATCCTCTTAAAACCCTTTCCTCTTCTAACTTTCGATAGCTGGGCTGCAGTGCCACTTGCGAGTAGAAGGAGTTTTTTGCTAGAAAGTAAGGATTTTTTTGCAAGAGGTCTCTAGAGCTTTATTGATAAGGCGTCCAGAGGCCAAATTGATTTTAAATTGATATTTTGATGGTTAAAAATGATTTGTTATGTGAAAATATTAAAGGTTTAAAATTGTTATGTATAAGATACCATTAGCTCCTTATTCTAAAATATTTTATAACGAATGGAAGTTAGATCAAAATAGAAGTGACTACAATATAGTTTTTGATCAAAATCTTTCTGGTTTACTGGAAATACAAAGGTTAAACGATGCTATAAAAAGATTTATATCAGATTATGTTATACTTAATAGTCATATAGACAATAAAGATAAAGATTTGTATTGGATAAAAAATGATACAATCCATGAAATAGACTTTTTTGAAAAAAAAATACCCAATAGCAAGATTTTATCTTATATACAAAAACCGTTTGATTTAGAAACAGGTCCTTTGTATAGATTTGGGTTAGTAAAAGTAAACAATAATAATTATAGATTAATAATTGTTTTGCATCACATTGTTATAGATGGACAAACAATGGATTATTTTATACAAGAATTATCGAATTATTATAATAATAAATTTTGTAAAAGTGGCACTTCTAAAGAAGTGCAATTATCAAAGATAACAAAATTATCTATAGAATTATCAGAGTATGTATATCTAAATAAAGAAAAAAGTAAGTCTTTTTGGAAAGAAAAATTAAAAGAAATAGAACCAATAGATTTAAGATTTTTAAAATTAAATAAGAATAAAATATTAAATGATAATTTAGAAATACAATCATTAAGTGATGTTGGAGAAATAAGATTTAGTTTTGACAAAGAAATATTTTTTAAATTAAATAAGTTAAAGAAAAAATACGTAGTAACACCATATTTATATGGTAAAAGTATAATTGCAATATTGCTAAATAAATATAGTGGTAAAAATAGCTTTTGTATAAGTTATCCAGTAGCTATAAAGAAAGGAGCGGATTTTATACATGGGGCTTACATTAACACTATAATGATTCCTTATGATTTTAGTACAATAAGTACTATTTTAGATATTTTTAATCAAACAAAAAAGTTTATAAAAGCACTAAGACCCAATGATATAAATCATAGTTATTTACCCATTTTTAACATTATATCTGCATTGAATAAAGAAGTATTAAATATTTCATTTTCTCAAACAAATTTAAAAGACAAAACTTTGGAATTTGTAAACGTAGAAAGTAAAGTAAATTATAGTACAAATATTGATTTAATAAATGATGTGTTATTTGAACAAGAAATTAGAAATGAAGAAATTAATTATAGAATAAAATATAAGTTAGATAGAATAGAAATAAGTTTATTAAAAGAATTTATAGAGAGTTATAAAAGATTATTTACTGAAATACTAGAGGAATTAGTAAACATAGAAAATATAAAAAATTTAAATTATATTAAGGGTTATAATCTATTATCCAAGGAACAATACACTCAAATAGTATATACCTGGAACGATACAGGCAAAGAATATCCACGTGATAAGACGATACATGGATTATTCGAGGAGCAGGTAGAAAGGAGTCCAGACAGTGTTGCATTGGTATATGAGGATATACATCTTAGCTACAGGGAAGTGAACGAAAGAGCGAACAAGCTAGCACATTATATAAGAAGTAGAGAGGAGATTGAGCCTGATACATTAATAGCACTTTGTTTGGATAGAAGTGAATACATGCTAATTAGTATACTTGCGGTACTT
>JAHFPS010000032.1 GCA_023269695.1 Rickettsia sp. | reverse complement strand
AGGCTTTCCAAGGAATATGATTTTCTTACTGATTCTAGTGAAAACATAATTTTTCTGGCTATGAGTCGATTACTTCTTCGCAGGTTATTTTCTTCTATTACTTAGTTTGCGGACAAGCTCTTACTTCTTATGAATGGCAATATAAAACACTAACATCATGCTAATTGAAATAATCATTATGAATAATGGTAATTGTATCAATGTTCCGTCATGCATATGTCCCATTAACATTGTAAAACCTGCAATAACTACATAATACATAAAACCAAAAAGTGAAGCAGCAGTACCAGTAAATTTACCATAATTTTCCAAAGCCTGACCTAAGCAATTGGGAATTACCATCATACCACCAGTACTAATCATACTCATCCATAATAAAGTTTGTAATACAGATACTGTTACATCATCTTTATTAATTAGACTAAAATAGCTAGATAAAAAGAATAGCACAGAGCCTAGGCACACAAGTTTAACGCCTACGGAAATAATATGGTCAGAGGTTCTTTGCAGTTTGTGCATCTTTTTAGATATAAGCCCACCTAAAATTGAGGGAATACACATAAAGAATGCTATCATACCAAATGATGAAGTTGCAATATTTAGTCCTGAGATAAAATAAAAAGGTGCTTCAGCAAAATAACCAAATGTAATACCATTTAGTGCTCCAATTAAAAATACGAAACCAAGTAACCTTAGATCTCTGACCATTTTATTAAAACATTCTTTATACAATAGAACAGTCGAGCGTTTAGCCTCTAGATTTTGGTTAGTTTCTGGAAGTTTAGCTGATATTAATACCATAATGAATATTGCTATTACGATTAGTACAAGAAATACAGCCGACCAATGGTAAAATTTTATTACGAAACCACCTATAACTGGTCCTATAGCAGGAGCAAAAGCCATAGCAATACCTATAGTTGAGAATATTCTTCCACGATCTTTTGGTTCTACTGCATCTCTAGCTATGGCTATACCTAATACCGAACCAACACTAGCTCCAAAAGCTTGCATAAGTCTTGCGGCCAGTAACATATTGACATTATTTGCTAGATAACAAATGTAGCACGATAAGGCATAAATCAAAAATCCTGTAAGTAGACAAGGCTTACGTCCATAAGAATCAGATAAGTTGCCCCATATTAAAACACCAACAGCAAAACCAAACAAATAAATAGTGAGTGTGTATTCAGCTAAATTAGCACTAATTGCTAAATCCTTGGCTAAGTTAGGGAGTGAGGGAACATAAATAGTCTCACTTAGTGTTGGTATTGCAATAATTAATATAATAATGTATAATGGTATAATGAGGGTATTTTCAATTTTATCTGCTTTCATAACAACTGAGCTATTGGTTGAATATTTTGTACCTTAGATACTAAAGTTTTAGAACATTACACCAAATTTTTGAAAACGCAAGTTGTATATCATTTATAAAGAACTATATGAGAAGTTTCTGAATAGGTTATTTTGTTTGATAAACAACAGGTAATCTTTTATTTTAATCCGGAAGATCCGGCAAATCAAGGCAATATCCTGTGGAACGAACTGTCTTTATAAATATTTCAGATTCTTTATTTTTTAGAGATGCTCTTATTCTATTTATATGTACATCAATAGTACGCAGGTCAATGATCGTATCCTTGCCCCACACTTTGTCTACAATATTTTGACGAGAAAATACTACCTTAGGTGATTTTATAAAAAGTTGTAAAATCTTAAATTCTGTTGGCCCTAAACGAATTACCCTGCCGTTATTAGTTACTTTATAGGTGGTAAGATCCATGCTTACTTCCTTATATTTTATAACTTTATCTTGTAGAATCAAATTAGAACGTCTCAATAAAGATCTTATTAGGATCATTAGTTGATCTGACGTGAATGGTTTAATAAGAGAAGCAACAAAGTTATTGTCTTCTAAAGTATAGTTAGACGGAGATTCTCCAGAATTTAACAAAAAGATTATTGGCACTTTCGCTAAACCATTAATTTCTCTTATTCTAGTTGCTATCTCTGTAGCAACTTTATCTTGCACCATCGAATCAATAATAATTATATCAGGATGATTTATAGCAGAAGAAACTATTGCTTTTTCTACCGTAGTAGCCTTAACAAGATTAAACCACGCTCTCTCTATGACGTTAGATAAAGAAACGTTAATGCTTTTAGTTGATTCTATAATAAGAATTCTAGGTGGTAATTTATCCAACATTTTAAATACTAATTAAATAAAGACTTTAGGCACGACTAAATTCACCTCTTGTATCCCATCCCAAATTTGAAGAATTAGAGCGTAAACATAAGTAACGTAAGCACCAATCTTGAAGTTTTCGAAAGCAATTCTAAAGTACAAAGAGTATCCTTTAATTATGCAAGAGTCTAATGTTACATTATTGTAAATTATTATAGTGATACTAACTTAACTTTTTAAAATGCAATATTATCGAATTAATTAATAAATTTCTACTAAATTTATTAATATAAGTCTATTAATTTAATTATTTGTTTACAATCCGTGCAAAACGGCTCTAATCTGCAATTATAGGTTATTAGTAATTTATTAATTATGCCTTATAATAAAGATAACACTTGAATTAAATGTTTTTTATTGTTATAAATGACTTTATTTTGTAGCTGGAGATTCTTATATATGGCTTTTTACGAATCAGTTTTTATCATACGTCAAGATATTTCGTCTGCTGATGTAGATAAAATTACCGATGATTTTACTAAAATTGTTGAGAATAGTAATGGTGAGGTTGTTAAAACTGAATATTGGGGCTTAAGAAGTTTAGCCTATAAGATTGGTAATAACAAAAAAGGGCATTATGTTTTCATGGGGCTTAAAACTGACTTTTCGGTAATCACTGAAATGGAAAGGAAAATGAAGCTAAGTGAAAACATTATTAGGTTTATTAATATAAATGTTGATTCAATAAGTGTTGAACCTTCACCGATTTTAAGAAGTAAAAGTTTAGACCATGAAGAAATAGTTGATGTAACAATTAATAAAGACTCAATGTAATAAAATTGGAAAAGATTAAAATGTTTGAAAATGATGCTACTGACTCCAAGTCAATGACTAGAATGGCTGATAGAACTAATAAAAGGGTGTTTTTTAGAAAACGCAAAGGTTGCCCTCTTTCTATTGCAAATGCTCCAATAATTGATTATAAGAATCCTGACTTGTTAATAAAATTTGTATCGGAAGGTGGTAGAATGTTGCCTAGCAGGATCACAAATGTATGTGCTAAAAAACAAAGAAAACTGAAAAATGCTATAAAAATTGCTAGAATTCTAGCATTATTGCCTTTTGTGTTTCAAGTTTAAGCAGAGGAATAAGATGGAAGTTATTTTAATTAAACCCGTAAGAAAGCTCGGAAAAATTGCAGAAATTCTTAAGGTAAAGAGGGGGTTTGCTCGTAATTATCTTATCCCCAAGAAATTAGCAATTAGGGCAACAGAACCTAATAAACAGTTCATAGAAGCTCAAAAACATGAGCTTGAAGCAAAGGACCTAAAAATAAGATCTGAGGCAGGAGCTATTAATAATATTATAGGTGATAAAGAATTGGTCTTTATTAGACAATCTGCTGATGATGGTCGGTTGTTTGGTTCAGTTAATAATAAAGAAATTGCTGAGAGTTTATCTAAGATTTCTTCACAGCCAATATCACATTTAAATATCATTCTTAAAAAGCCAATAAAGTCAACAGGTGCCTTCATGGTAGAAGTTAGGTTGCATGCTGAGCTTAGCACAAATATTACGGTAATTGTTGCACGATCAGAATCTGAAGCACAAGATTATGCAAGAATCAATAAACAAGAGGTTACTAGTCCTATTGAGAATCTTGATCAACAAGAAGTCTCTACTCCTAACGATGTGGAACAGTTATAACTAACCCAACTAGTATTTATCCCTGTGCAATGTTTGTCATCTCTGCTTCAGTGCGGAATCTAAAATGGTGACATTATAGATTCCTGCCTACGCAGGAATGACATCTTTTTTGTTTAAATTAGCAGATGTTGTATGCTTAGACTTTCTTTGTTTCGCACGCGGATGCCCCCACAACTGTCGAAAGTTAGAAGGTAGAGCAGGTTTAGAGGTCATCATGGTAGTTTAAAAGTTGTGGAAAAATAACCGGCGTCATTGCAAGGAGGCATGAGCCGACGAAGCAATTCATTTTTGGTTACTTTTATGGATTGCTTCGTCGACCTACGGTCTTCTCGCAATGACGTTGACCACATACGACTTTTAAAGTGTACTATCTAAAACCGCTTCCTCTTCTAACTTTCGACAGTTGCGGTATTCGAATCCTCACGTACATTAGAGTACGCTGCGGTTCGAGGTGAAGCGTCTCCTTCAAATCCCTAAGCACAAGCAAGTTTCGAAAGAGGTCTAATGAAATAGGTACACTATTCCTTCAAAAATCCTATTTATTCTCGCTAAGAAAGTAGCCCAAAATATAAATCAATTAGAAACCTTCACAGAAACTAAATTTCCTGTAACTTCCATAATTTTTTGTATAGGCTATGTTTATTACGAATTAATGTATGATGTGTGCCTTCTTCAATCATTACACCTTTATCTAACACAATTATCCTATCCATATGTTTTAAAGTGGATAAGCGGTGGGCAATTGCAAGCACAGTCTTTCTTTTATCTTGAATTAGGAAATTAAGGCTATCTTGGATAAAACGCTCAGTTTGACTATCAAGGGCAGAAGTCGCTTCATCTAAGATAAGAATAGGGGCATCTTTCAGAATAGCTCTTGCTATTGCCACTCTTTGCCGCTGTCCACCAGATAATTTGATACCTCGCTCCCCAACATAAGTATTATACTCTTCTGGCAGTGTTGTAATAAATTCATGAATATGTGCTTTTTTGCTTGCCTCAATTACTTCCGCGTCAGTTGCTTCTTGGTTTCCATATCTGATATTTTCCATCAGCGTTCGATGAAATAACAAAGTGTCTTGAGGAATTACTGCGATGTTTTGTCGTAATGAATCCTGAGTAACATCATCAATATTTTGCCCATCTATTAAAATTTGACCATTTGTAACTTTAAAGTAACGTAACAAGAGATTAACAAGTGTTGATTTGCCGCTACCAGAATGACCGACTATTCCTACCTTTTCACCATGACTAATAGAAAGAGTTAGATTTTTAAAGATCAGTTCTTTATTATAACCAAAATTTACATTTTTAAATTCAATAATAGCTTTATCAACTATTAGCGAACTTGCATTAAGTTTATCCAAATCCTGCTGGTTGATAGTGATTAATGACAAAGCACTTTTTAGATCACCCATTGATCTAGCAAAATCCTGCAACGAAACTGTTGTATCCCAGATATCTTGTGCAACAACCAAGGCAACACCAAAGACAAAAGCAAAATCTCCAACAGAAATTAAGCCATGTATTCTTAAATGCAACATATAGAAGAGAATAAAAGCAAACAAAACAATATATAGGCATACACCTATTGTTTGAGTTTTAAAGTTATATTTGTATGCTTTTAGCTGTTTGGGAATAAAATCATTTAATATATTATTATCTAGTGCCTTTAATTCTCTTGCCCTAGAAGAAAAAGAAAAAAGCGAAATAATATTAGTAATTTTATCTGCAATTTGTCCAATTATAAAATGCTTACTTTCAGATTCTAAGCAAGATAATTGGTTTAATTTAGTTGATAATTTATACATAATTGGTACGTACAAACTACACCATATTAGTACAAATATGCCAAGATTTGTGTTAACAAGGCTAAGGGCACAAAAATTTACACCACATTTAAGAATCTTTTGCAGTAATCCATGATGCATTTCCGCCCAGAATTTATCATATCCATCCAAAATGCCTTTGATTTTGCTGCTGATGGCTCCTGTAAAATTCTCTTGAAAGAACGAATAAGAATGGTGCTGAACATAGTCGTATGATTGGAGCAATATAGAACGCCGCACATAAGGTGCCGCCTTCCATTCAGCTATGTTACTGACACGCCACACCAAATCTAAAATCACTTGTGCAGACATGAATATTATAATCGGTAGTAAAACTAACTTGTAAGTTAGATTTTCTTGGGCTGCTATTATATCAAGAAATAATTTAATCGCATAATAATTGGCAGATGGGTAAAAACTACTTATAGTAGGAGCAAGTAGCATAACCAAGTAAAACCGTTTATATGGTTTTATATGTTGCCAGAAAAATGCAATAATGTATTTATTTTGCATGAGTTATGTATAATTAATTTCCTTAACGTGCCTTTCCTTAGCATAAGAATAACGCTAATAGATCACTTCATCTCATTATTTCCATGACAATATTTATATTTCTTATCGGAACCACAAGGACATAACTCATTTCTAGCCACTTTTCCCCAACTTGATGGATTTGATTGTATTCTATCCTGTGGATTGATTTGAGTTTTAATGGGTTTAAGCTGAGTTTCAATACTAACCCCAGCATTATATTTACTAAAAGCGGGGTCTTCCCTAGTTTCTCGCATTGTCTTTTGCAACGTTTTGTTTTTCAAAGACATTGATTCTTTTTTTATGTGGCTAGTATCCATATGGAGATGACACACTTTCTGAATAAATAGCTCCTTCAAATTATCGAGCATTTGTTCAAATAAATTGAACGCCTCTCTTTTATACTCGTTAAGTGGATCTTTCTGAGCATAAGCCCTTAGTGATATACCTTGTCGTAAATGATCTAAATTATGTAAATGATCTTTCCATACTTGGTCTAAAGTTGTTAGTAAAATATACTTAATTGCGTCATTCATCAAGTCAACGCTATATGCTTCATTTTTTGCATGGTATAAGTCATTTACCATTTGTACAACATTAGATATCACCTCTATCTCGGTAACATTAGCCTTTGTTATAGATTCTTGATTTAGTTTGACAGCAAAAATACGCTGCAATTCTCCTGTTAGAGCATTTACATCCCAGTCTTCCCTATAAGAACCAGGAGGAATGAAAGTTAATACCACTTTTTCCACTAGTTCTTTTGTCATACTAGCTAAAAAATCATCGGCAGATTTTGACGCAATGATATCAGTACGTTGTTCGTAAAATATCTTACGTTGATCGTTCATAACATCATCAAAACGTAATAAGTTTTTACGTATCTCGTAATTATGTCCTTCAACCTTCTGCTGAGCTTTTTCAAGCGAACGGCTAATCATAGGGTGGTGTATTGCTTCACCATCTTTTAGACCTAACGTTCTTAGGACTCCAGAAATACGATCTGAAGCAAAAATACGCATGAGATCGTCTTCTAGAGACAAGAAAAATTTTGTATTACCTGGATCACCTTGTCTACCAGCTCTTCCTCGCAATTGGTTATCTATTCTACGACTCTCGTGTCTTTCAGTACCTATAACAAATAATCCTCCAGCCTCTATTACCCGTTGCTTCTCTTCAGATATTTGTTCCTTTATTTTGACCATTTCTAATTGATATTGTTCTTCAGGTAGATTTTGTAGAGAAAGTTGTTCTATTAGCATTTCCGGGTTACCACCAAGCATAATATCGGTACCACGACCTGCCATATTTGTGGCGATAGTTACAGCTTTAAATCGTCCAGCCTGAGCTATAATAAATGCTTCCTGCTGATGAAATTTTGCATTTAAAACATTATGAGTTATTTTACTTTTGGTAAGTAACTTAGAAATTTCTTCAGACTTTTCTATACTAACCGTTCCAACCAAAATAGGTTGACCACGATCATAACACTCTTGTATTAATTTTATAATAGCTTGATATTTATCATGTTTATTGCCGTAAATCTCATCATCATAATCAACCCTAGTGATTGGATTATGAGTAGGAACAGCCAACACATCAAGATTATATATGTCCTTTAACTCTGTAGCTTCGGTCATTGCCGTACCAGTCATACCTGATAATTTGGGATAATTCCTAAAATAGTTTTGGAAAGTAATAGAAGCTAAAGTTTGATTCTCATTTTGAATTTGTACATACTCTTTTGCTTCTAGTGCTTGGTGTAGTCCTTCAGAATATCGCCTACCCTCCATAACGCGTCCAGTAAATTCATCAATAATCATCACCTTTCCATCACGCACTAAATAATCAACATCACGATTGAAGAGAATATGTGCTCTTAATGATTGATTGACATAATGAACCAAACTTAAATTCTCAAAATCATAAAGGCTTGAACCTTTCTCAATAAGACTATTGGTCACAAGCATTGATTCTACATGAGTTATACCATCCTCAGTAAGATTAACTGTTCGTAATTTCTCATCTTTTTCATAATCTTCATCTTTAAACTGACAAATTAATTTATCAATTTTAGTGTATAAATCCGAGCGATCATCTACTGGACCTGATATAATTAGTGGAGTTCTTGCTTCATCAATTAAAATTGAATCAACTTCATCAATAATGGCGAATTTAAAGGGGCGAAGCACTTTAGAATCTTCACTATATTTCATGTTATCTCTGAGAAAATCAAATCCAAGCTCGTTATTAGTTGTATGAGTAATATCTGCTCTATAGGCATTATGTCTGTCTTTGTCACTGATATTAGCAACGATACAACCAACAGACAATCCTAAGAAATTATAGATTTTCCCCATCCATTCAGCATCACGTTTTGCTAAATAATCATTTACCGTAACAACATGCACTCCCTCACCAGTAAGAGCATTCAAATATGCAGGTAATGTGGCAACTAAAGTTTTCCCTTCTCCTGTACGCATTTCAGTAATCATACCACGATGCAATATCAATCCTCCAATTAGCTGAACATCAAAATGTCTCATCCCATAGACTCTTTTTGCAGCTTCACGTACAACAGCAAAAGCTTCATAGGTTAAGTCATCTAATGACTCACCATCTTTTAATCTTTGCCTAAATTGCTCTGTTTTATTTCTCAATTCATTATCAGAAAGCTTTTGTATTGATGGTTCAAGCAAATTAATCTTTTCAATTTCTAAAAATAGTTTTTTGATATTTCTATCGTTGGCTGTGCCGAATAATTTTTTAAGTAAAGAAAACATTTAGATCCTAAATTCTGTAAATATCCTGTAAAATATGATATTTTATAATATTTATCAAACAAATTGTAAATAGCTATTGACGTCGGGTGCTTATCATTATAAAATCTAGCCATCATAATAACAAATATATAATGGATAACAAATGAAAAGAATATCTATAGCTTTTTTATCTGCTAGTTTACTTGCGAGCAGTGCTTTCGCTGACGAAGATAAAATTGTTGCCACCTATAAAGGTGGTGAAGTGAAAGAATTGCAAGTTATGCAACAATTCCAATCTTCTTTGGACACCCAACCAAATGTTAAAGGTAAAAAGTTTGCTGATTTAAATGCAAATCTACAGGAAATGTTAGTTCGTGGTTACATCGATGCAAAGTTGCTTGAGCGAGAAGCCAAAGATTCTAATATTGAATCTTCAAAAGAATTTCAAGCTAAATTGAATATAGCGAAAAACCAACTGATTCAACAAGAATTGATGGAGCGTTATGTAAAATCTCATGTTGATGAGAAAATGGTTAATGCCGAATATGATAAATTAGTTGCTAGCTTAAAAGGAAAAGAAGAGGTAAAAGTAAGCCATATTTTGGTTGCAACTGAAAAAGAAGCAATAAATGTAAAAAATAGGCTTAACAAAGGAGAAAAATTTGCTAAGCTTGCTAAGGATTTCTCAAAAGATGAAGGTTCTAAAGAAAATGGTGGTGAAATAGGCTATATCACTTCTGGACAGCTAGTGCCTGAATTTGAGAATAAAGCATTATCAATGAAAGTAAATGAAATCTCTTCTCCAGTTAAAACTCAGTTTGGTTGGCATATTATTACTGTACTTGATAAAAGACCTGCACAGATACCTGCTAAAGAGGAAGCTATCGCCAATATAACCAATAAGCTTAGTAGAGAGGCTATATTAAAGTATGTCGCTGATCTTGAGAGTAAAGCTGATGTCAAAATAATGCTACCACAGTCACAAATAGCAGACGAGACTAAAAAAGAGGCTAGTATCAAGTAGCCTAAATATTCAAATGATTTCTCTACTTGTAAAAGAAAGAAATACGGTACATTGTACTTAAATGATTTGGAGAATTGGATTTGAAAATGAGGGGCGAGCATATGTGAGTATGCGAGTGTTCCTGATATTTTCAAAAAACAATTCTTCAAAGCAGAAGAGTATACCTTACAAAATAAGGTTGCAGAAGTTATTGCGGTGTCTTTAGATATTTCACAGACAGTAGAGAAATGATTCCAATCAATGGGATTTGAATTTGTATAACATGCAGCCTAGACAATAGGGGCTGCTATATTTAAAGATTATAAGGACAAAGTTTTTTATTAGTTGTAAAATCACATCTTAAATCTTTAGCTACAATATAGCTAACCCGATTAACATTACGCCCCATTTACAGGACGATTTAAAAAATCGCAGGGAAAAATAGACGAAAACCCAAGGCGTCATTGAGAGAAGGCATAAAGCCCGAACGAAGCCATCCAAATGAAGATGTTATTAATACTTCTAGATATTTATGGATTGCTTCATCACTGCCTAAGCATCTTCTCGCAATGACGTCAGATTGCTATGGAAAATACTAATAGGGTTAGTATAGACTCGTTGTACGGCCAGATAGCTCAGTTGGTAGAGCAAAGGATTGAAGATCCTTGTGTCGCTGGTTCGATTCCAGCTCTGGCCACCATCTCTACAATGAAATTTTTATAATATTCTTCTGCATTGAAAAATTGTCTTGGCAAATATACTCAGTTGAATCCTGTTTTTTGTTTTTCGGAGAATAGACACTAAGGTTAGAGTGGAGTTTGTTCGATTGTATTCTATAACCTTGGCACTTGACACTACACCACATAGCCTCACCGTAACGGAACGTGTGAAAAGCGAAATGCATGGCTATATCCCCTATCATGATAGGCTTTGTAGAGGTGTCTATTTTTTGCACATCTATCTTCTTATTGAAAGCACTATTTCTCTGTAACCCTAATAATTTTCAGTGTTAGATAAATTGATATCTTTATTTTCTTGAGCAAAAAACTAGCTCTAAATTTAATATTTTTTACAGCCAAAAGTAACGTTTTAGTTTTTGTGATTGACACACTATGGATTTTGACTTAGTTTGTCAATGGATTGTTAGAGATTGGCTCACCGTAACGGAACATGCGAGAAACGAAATACATGGCTTGTATCCATAATTGATATACGGTATTCGAGATAGCCACTTTTTGCATATTTACCGCCTCAGTTAAAATAGCTAATTGCCTATAATTCTAATAGTCATAGGTTTTGTAGCCAATATTCTAATTATAGGAACTTTTTTACTAAATTTATGTCTGTAAGCCCTTATATTAACTAGCGTAACAAGCTTTTAGCACTTGATTCATGAAACAATATTGGACTAAAATTGAATTAACAAATAGCTGGTCTTTGTCACAAGGGGAAATTTGTTACCTGGAAAAGAAAGATAACAAACTAGTGTGTGCTTTAAAAATGAGATATTTTGATTTACAAGGTTACTTGCCAAAGAAAGTAGAAGATATAACGTTAGTGGCAATAGATTACGTTGCTTCACAATTATCTATAGTTCCTAATAGACTGGTGGATTATGATTGGCAATCAAGAATAGCTCAAATTCATAATGCCGAAATTAGAAAATATTATGGTTTTAAAAAACTAGAACCAGCTGATCTGTTATCAATAAAAGAATTTATTGAAACTAATCTATTAGTTCAAGGTTTATCGATAGGTCAAATTAATGATGAAGTATACAAATTTCTAAAAAAAGCTAAAGTTGAACCTTCTGCTAATAACGAGATCAGTAGGTATATTAGTGACAATATCCAGAGTCCTCTCTATAAAGCGATTTTAGAATTAGGAAGAGCGGTAAGAACTATTTATGTAGCCGGTACCTATCATCGAAAGAATTACGTATTGAAGTCGAAGAAGCTTTAAATGTAATAGAAAACTGGAACTCTGGAAATAATTTTGTCTTTTTTGGTAAGAGAGGGGTTATCTTATCAAATGATGAAATTGATCAAGAACTTTCCATCTTATGCTTACATTTACTCCAATCATCACTGGTATTATCAATACGTTAATGCAACAACAAGTTTTAAAAACACAAGACTGGCAGCAACGATTAACATTAGAGGACAAAAGAGCCTTAACCCCCTTATTTTATAGGCATATTAACCAATATGGTCTTTATAGACTAGATATGAACGCACGTATTAAACTAGAAGGTACGTATGCTTGATAATAGCAACACTGTGCCACAAACTGTACCGCAAAAAGCAAAGCAAGTTGCTAAACTGCTAAGAAGTGAGAAACCTGATTACTTTTATTTGAAAGAATTATTTAGGCAACTTAGGAAAATATTAAATGTTAAAGTACAGACTAAATCCAAGAAATTACCGTATGTACCTTCGGATGAGGATATCAAAAGATATTACGATGCAGTGTGGGATACTCAAAACATAAAACACATGATAATGGGGTTGTGATGTAGACAATGGCATTCGGTTAAGCAGAAAAAGTATGATATAATAAATTCCATGTTAGCAATAAGAAAGGAGTATTGAGATAAAACAGGAAAAATCTTTAGAATTTTGGTCTGAAGTAAAAAATATCTTTAAAAGAATAAGCGATAAATTTGATGCTGAATGGCAAAAAAGAAAACGTATATTCAGTACACAATTATTAGTAGCTATTATACTTAAGTTAACACAAACTAAAAATAAACAAGGTTATGGCAGTACTTTAATCCAGTTTTGGGAAACGTGTGAGGAGAAAAGTATAGAATTATCCCAAGCACATTCTGTTGCTGCTTCATCTCTTTGCGAAGCAAGACAAAAGTTGCCTGAAGATATTTTTAAGGAATTAAACCAAGAGTTAATAAACCATTGGCAAGAGAGCCAAGACCTTCCTGCATGGAAAGGGACATCGAATTTTGCTGTAGATGGTTCGCGTGTAAATGTACCTAGGGAATTACTCAATGATGGTTACAAGTTATATAATGAGAAGCGAGGACGTTATTATCCACTAGGTTTAATGAGTTGTCTTTATAATCTACAGGAAAAAATAGTATATGATTTTAATTTTGTTACACATATGAATGAAAGAATATGTGCAGTTGAACATATAAAGAAATTAGGTAGTAAAGACATTATAGTTTTTGATAGAGGATATTTTAGTTATTTATTGTTACATAAAGTAATTGAACAAGGTATACAGGCTATTTTCCGTTTACAAGTACAAGAAGGCGGTACTAACAAGAAGGTTTTAGATTTTTGGAAAAGTAATCAGGATGATACTATTATAGAATATAATCCTTCAATAACTGTGATACGAGATTTAAAGAAAAGAGGTTTTGATTTAGATAACAAGCCTTTAACTGTACGTTTGATTAAACATAAAATTGCTGATGAAACATATGTGTATGCTACAACACTAATTGGTGAAGCATATCCTAAAACTTGTTTTGCTGAAATATATCATGGACGTTGGGGAATAGAAGAGCTTTATAAAATTTCAAAACAGTGTCTTGATATAGAAGATTTTCATTCTAAGACAGGACGTGGAGTTAAGCAAGAATTATATGCCCATTTATTATTAATTAATTTAGCTAGATTTTTTGAATATGAAGCTAGAAAGCTGTTACCGCCATCTAAAGAAAATGAATCTGATGTTGAGAAGATAAAAGATAGCATTAATATATTTAATCCTACTACTTTATTGAATATAAACTTTAAAAATTGTTTATTGATGATGGGAAGATATTTAGAGAATTTAATACTAGGAGGCTGTGAGTTATTAGCAGATTGGTTACCTAAAATAACGGGTTCAATTGCTCGAATTAGACAGAAGGTACGACCGGAAAGACATTATCCTCGCATCTCTCTTAAGCCTAGTGATAAGTGGTCAACCTTCCGTAATTTAAGAGGATTAAATGATTAACCGAATGACATTGAATCTAAGAGCTTGTCCGAAACTAAGTAATAGAAGAAAATAACCTGCGAAGAAGTAATCGACTCATAGCCAGAAAAATTATGTTTTCACTAGAATCAGTAAGAAAATCATATTCCTTGGAAAGCCTTCTATTTCTATT
>JAHFPS010000098.1 GCA_023269695.1 Rickettsia sp. | reverse complement strand
ACATAATTATTTAGTTGTTTTTAATTAATTTTATCCTGATGTTAAAGAGCCTGTGCCTTGAAAGGTAAAAGAACTCTCTACCAATCCGTCAAATGATGCTTGTCGTGAGATGCCGGTAATAATTGCTGTGCCGCTAAAATATTTTTTATCATCTCCAATTCCTTCTGGATATAAATTAAGTTCGATCGTGCTACCAATAATAAGTTTACCTTGTCCATCATTATCTGCTTCATCCCAAAAAGCGTCAATTGACCCAGACCAGCTTTTGATGGTAGCTTGATTCTTACGCCACTGGCTACCGATAATACTTGCATCAACCGTGTCACACACTTCCTCTAATGACCATGATTTTACCTCAGCTATTTGCTTATCAGTTATCTTTATTATTCCTTCTGCTCCTGCATGAGTAGACATTTTTTTACTCCTTTCTCTTTTTATTAGGTTATATCTATAAATATAACAGATTTTTATGCTCCACTAATAGCTGTTCTCATTATTTTTGCGGAATTGCTTATTTTTTTTCCTTCCTCAATCATTACCCTTGCCCACATCTTTTTAAAGACTTATCCTTATCCCGAATTGAGGTTATAGCTAACCCAGGAAGGTTTTATACCAATTAGTGTTAATAAATAAAGTTATATAAAGTTAAATCTATTCTGAACTCAATATAATCTTTAAAAAATGCCAGATAATTATCTTGATAACTATAACGTTATATGTTACAATTATAATAAGGCAAGGTTATTTAGGATATGATCAAAACTTTCAGCCATAAAGGTCTAAACAATTTATTTAATAATGGCGATACTACAAGAATACAAAGTGATCATATAAAAAAACTCAGGCTGTTACTGGCTAACTTAAATGCTGCAACTAAGATAGAAAACATGAATTTACCAGGACTCGGACTGCACAAGTTGCAGGGTAATATGAAAGACTTCTGGTCAGTTAAAATTAATGGTAATTGGCGTCTTATATTTCGTTTTAGTAATGGAGATGCACATGACGTTGATTATTTAGATTATCATTAAAGCGAGGTATATATGTTCAATCCCCCACACCCAGGTAGTATATTAAAAGAATTATATTTAGAACCTTTAAATTTAACTGTTACTGAGGCATCTCTATCGCTTGGAGTTACCCGTAAAACTTTATCCTTCCTGATCAACGAAAAATCTAGCATTAGCTCTTCTATGGCTATTCGTTTATCTGCAGCATTTCCAAACACAAACCCTGAATACTGGCTTAATCTTCAGCAACAGTACGATATTTGGAATGCCAAAAAAAATATTGATGTTTCCCATATTAAAATATTACTTCACATGTCTGCTTAAATTAAAAATAATGAACGTTTTTATCTAATTATCTACCACATTACTAGCCAATAAAATTAATGATAATGTCAAATAATGTGAGCCGAAGGAAACTATAAAATCATTTAATTTGAGCCAGCTATTTTTTGTGGTCAATTAAAGCGAGCCACATTGAATTTTGAAAGTCATTTTATTTGAGCCAGTTTTTACAATGAAAGCAAGCCAATGTCATTTCGAAAGCGAGACGCTACATATAGAACAAGATTCTGATATAGTAATGTTTATCTATCGGGAAGAATATTACTTGACCCGTCAAGAACCTTCGGCGAGTGATGTAAAACACGCAGAGTTTTAATATATCTTTTTGCTTACAATTGATATTTATTTTAAATTTCTTACTCATTTTTTTTATTTTTAACATTCTATCTTATAGCACTCAACATATAATAAGTTCATACATTATTTGTAACGTTTGCAACTTGCCTTAAATACATTTCTAAGGCTATTTTTTATAGGAAACCAATGACGTTAAAATGTACCAACCTATATTATTAAGTGCTATACTATTATACTTATCTTTGCTTATTAATGCAAATTGGTATTAGATAGCTTCCGTCATTGCGAGAAAGACTGCAAGGTCAACGAAGCAATCCAAGAGCATGGATTGCCACTACACTCACGTGGTCTCGCTAATAGACGCCTGGGTTCTCAAGAACTTATCCGGGTTAGCTATATAATAATACTTATATGATTATTTCAGGATGATCTTCATGAGTTCTATAACGCATGTATGGATCTACCCAAAAATGCAAGGAAAAAATAATACTTGACAGAAAAAAGCAAATGCAGTCATGTATTCGACTTAAGGCTCAATAAAGTGCCATAGCCCTGATGGAATT
>JAHFPS010000031.1 GCA_023269695.1 Rickettsia sp. | reverse complement strand
TAGAATGTCAGATGCTATCTTAACATATGAAGCAAGTCCTCAAATTGTTAAGTCTATCACTAGTTGGAATTGGATTGTTAATCCTATTAATTCTATATTGAAAGATTATTAGTATTAGTTGATTATCTAAGGCTCTTAAGCCTTGATCATCTGCCACGGTTTTGGTCATAAGGATTCCTTATAATTATTCTGGGTTTAAATATTATAGTGATATACTATTAGTTGTCGTTTGTTGTCTATTTTTACACCAATTTAACCTAAAGAGTTATAAACATGGTCAAATTTAATGGTTTGAACATTATCATTAAGTAGAGTAGACGCAATAGTCACCTATTACGCCCCTCGTTAGATCCGCATCATGCCCTATTAAGGCAATGAACTCAAGATATCATCATTTTACACAATATGTGTACTAAAACATAATATGATACACTTTTACCTTTGGCAAAGGGTGGCGTGTAATAAAAAATTTAAATTGTTCCCAGTTAAATGATTTTTTTTGACTGTGTCTATTTAACCATTTGAACATTATTTTAATTATTATAAGGAAAATGTTGAGCTTCATCTATAAACTGATCATGTGTAAACAACAACAACATATTATTATCGATATGATCCTTAAGAGGTAAATAGGTAATCAAATCATAAACTTGCAAGTCTATTTTGATCGGTAAATTACTGTCATTAAGTAGCGTAAATATACGATCCATAGTCTTCTCATCAAGTGAGCCATAAATTACTAGGTCAATATCGGAGTTGGGACGGTAAAGACCAGTAGCACGTGAACCAAATAAACCAACACGATCTATTTTTTCTGAGAAGGGCAACAAAATACTACGCAGTGTATTTAATTGTTTTGTGCTTAATCCATGGTTCAACATGTTTACCTTCTACATTCTGCTGCAAATTCTAACATTTTTAGATTCATGTTCTCTAATTCAGGATAATAATTTTTTTCAATATCTATAATAATCTTCTCAAATTTTTTGAAGTCATAGGTATGTGACATTTTATTACGAGAATCTAGAGCATCCATCCATATTTCACCATTCTTGATTAAGTTAGCAGCTATTGAGGCTTTAATTACAGCAGCTGGAGTAATGGTTTCCAGTATAACACCTTTATATTCCAGATAATCTTTAAGTACTTTCCATGTCAATTCCCATGTATATTCGAACCGTTGAATAATTCCTTCTTGTTCTAACTGACTTACCTTACGCTCTCGCATTATATATATAGCTTCACGTAATAAAGCAAAAGCACATTTGAAATTGTCAAAACGATATAACCAACGAGGTTTTTCTAAGTTACTAAGTATAGTCATATTAATCCTACATCTAATAGCTTAATTCGTTTTGAAGTTGTTTATCAAAGGTTTTTATTTTATGACTTTTATTTTTTTCGCCTTCTACTAAAATCATATAATCTCCAAAATCAGCTTTGCCGGTTACGTACTTTTCTAAGGCTTCTAGTACTACTTCTCTTTGACCTATAACGATACCAGTTGAATCAGTTAATGTTATTATTGCTTGATATATCTTATCCCTAGAGAATCCTTTTACTTTCAAAACCCATGCAAATTCTAAAATAGCATAAGAAGAAATAAACAATGAGTTTTCCTGAGTAAATTTTAAAAGAGACTCTTGAGCTTCTTTTGCCTGCTCCTGCTCATCCTGTAAGTAAGCTCTAACTAGTACATTGGTGTCAACTCCTATCATTTTCAGCTATCGCTTTACTAATTGCATTATCTATGTCCTCAATAGACATCGGTTCCTCTTGAGCTTTACTTTTACCCATACCAAAAAAGCTGGTAATACTTTTCTTTACAGAAAAAATTTCTAAACTATCATCGTTTTTTATATTAATTACCAGCTCTGAGCCAGAATGTAACCCTAACTTGGTTCTTAATGTCTTAGGAATTACTAATTGACCTTTTGAAGATAAAATTGCCTTCGCACTCATAAACATAAACACTTAAATAATAAATGTATCTGATAAGTAAGTTATCATAACTTACTTTAGATTGTCAACAGGTAAAAAATCTCAAGAATTGAAAAATTATAGAAATAATTTTGTGAATTATCCTGAAAGAAAAGTAATTTTTCTTTCAATTTTTTCTCGTAAAATCTTTCTACTTTTATTAGTTCTATATTAACCAATCCATTTTTATAATTCCTGAATTTGGAAACTAAGTTATAATAAAATTCATAGAATTTTATTATACGCAATATACAAAAATAAATTTGTTTGTTTTAAAAAAGCTGTTTTTATAAAATGAAATGAAATGTTAATTTTTTAAAGACTTTAAAATATTCAATTCAAAAACTTTTATTTTTTACTTGATAAATTGCTGTGCAATTTTTTTAAACTGCAGTCAATAAATTATAAACAAGAAATGAAAGCAAGCAAACTTAGTTTGCCTGCGTATAACAAAATTCTACGAATGTTTGTTATAACTTAGTTTTTAAATTTAGGAATTATAAAGGGTCTGTAAGTTCAAATTTTAACCTCTTATAAATTTCTCAGATGGTAGATTTTCCATGAGATTTTTGGCTATTTCACTATCTGACATGCAATTGTTTTTTGTAGATTGCATA
Organism: Rickettsia sp.; assembly: GCA_023269695.1. Taxonomy (GTDB): domain Bacteria; phylum Pseudomonadota; class Alphaproteobacteria; order Rickettsiales; family Rickettsiaceae; genus Tisiphia. Next base: position 11,711 of record JAHFPS010000031.1, on the reverse strand, counting down.
TATATAGCTACTAATTCTACCATTTTATCGCAAAACTCAGATTGCAGCATTTGCGAAGCTTCTAGTTTTTGTCTATTCATTAACTCTATAGTCTCGAGTTTTTTGCTTTCTAGAAACTTATCAATTTCTGCATTTTGTTGTTCAATTAGATTATTGGCAGTTTCTTTGCCATCTTTGAGCATTTCTTCTCTTAGAACCTCAATCTGTTGTATTTGCTTTACAGCATCTTCAAATAATAAGGTCATATCTTCGTTAAGTTTTTGAGCTTCTAAGACTTGGTTTTTGATAGCAATAATTTTGTCATCTAACGATTTTAAAATTATATTTTTTATCGGTCTATAGACTAAATACACAAAAATTAGGAAACAAATAGCTAGCCAAAATTTTTCGTCAAATAATTGCATTATTTTATCCATTATTTCATCTTTTTGTAAGATTCTTTTAGTAATTCTAAATCAACTTGTTGATTGGTAATTTTTTGAATTAATAATTTTGCTAAATTGACACATGAATCATTTTCATCAAGCCAAAACGATTTGTTAATTGTTTCTATATCATGACGATTATTTTCAATTTGTACTTTCAATTCATTATAGAGCTGCTTTTTTTTTGATAAAAAAGATACTTCCATCGCATCTTTAGCTTCTTTCTTAATATTTTCTACGATATTTGATGTTTCTTCCAGCTGACTAGCATATTGCTTGTGCAGAATATCAGCTTTTGCTGCAAGACTTTCTGCACTAGCAATATTAGCATCTATATAAGTTTCTCTACTCTTAAGAATCTTTTCAGTTAAAGGTACGATGAACTTATGAACTAGAAGGTATAAGAAGCTGAAAGCAACTACCAACCAAAAGATTTGTGAACAATAAAAAGCAACGTCAAACTGAGGCATAGTTATCTTAAGTAAATATTAGTAAAATTGCAATTACAAACGAGAATAAACCCATAGCTTCGGTAAGCCCCGCTCCAATTAATGCCACTCTTTGTAATTGATCAGCAGATGAAGGGTTACGAGCAATTGAAGTTAGTAGTGCACTGAATATATTACCTACACCAATGGCAGCACCTAACATACCAATAGCCATAAGCCCTACACCAATAAATTTTAGAGACGTCGTATCCATGTTATATAAACTCCTAAATATAAAATTTTCTAATGTGAATTTACAGCATCATTCAAATATACACAAGCAAGAATTGTAAATATATAAGCTTGAAGTATTGCTACAAAAATTTCAAATCCAATAAGGATAACAATTAGTGGAATTGGCAAAAATTTAAGAAAAATCATTAATGAGACTATAAATCCTGCCATCACTTTTAATAATACATGTCCAGCCATCATGTTAGCGGCTAATCTTAAAGATAAACTTATGGGTCTTGCTAGATATGCGAATAATTCTATTACTATCATCAGAGGAGCCAACCAAAGGGGAGTACCTTTAGGTAAAAATATTGATAAAAAATGGAGACCATGATTAATAAAACCAATAATTGTAACCATAAAAAATATCATAATTGCTAAGGCAAAGGTTACCGCTATATGGCTAGTAACAGTGAATCCGTAAGGGATCATTCCGAGCAAGTTACATAATAAAATAAACATAAACAAGGTGAAAATAAATGGTATAAATTTACGCCCCTTCTCTCCAACATTTTGACTTAACGTCACTGTAATTATATCATAAATTATTTCTGCACTAAGCTGTAATCTAGACGGAATAATTTTTTCTGATTTTAAAGCTAAATAAAAATACAACAGAGCTATAACCCCGACAAGTACCATATACAAACTGGAATTGGTAAAACTAATATCAAAACCAAATAAGTTAACTTCTACTAGTTTCTTTATTGCAAATTGATCTAAAGGACTATGGGACATTATTTTTTTTATTTAATTTTAATTTTTGCCAAATTATTCTAAAACCCGCAAGCATACCTATCAATAAGAATATTATAATACAAAATGGTTTAGAATTAAACAACTTATCTAATGTAAAACCAGCAACCAACCCCAGCATCACACTAGAAACTAAATCCAAGGCAATAGCAAACGCATCAATTTGTTTTTCTGGATTAAGTTTAAGATGCCGATGATTATTTGTTTTAAATTTCTTAATCCTTTCTTGGATATCTTCTAATTCTTTCTGTTCCAAGATACATTCCTATCATTTAGGTATAGGGTGAGTAGTAGATTTGTTTAATGCTTTATCAATTGTCTTAGAAAGAGTTTGCAAATCATAGCCGTTGGTCTGTATGCCATTAACAAAGAATGTAGGTGTACCAACAAAATTTGGAACACTAGCAGCAAGGTTAGTATTGGCTAGTAATGTTTCAACAATTTGGTTATCATTAAGACATTTAGCATAAGTTTCTGCTGATACCCCACCAATTTGAGCTATATTTGTTAACAACTCACGATATCTATTACTACTTCCCCATTTATCTTGTTGAGACAGTATCACACTTTGGAATTTAAGAAAACTATCTGTATTATTTTGACAGCGTTGCAAAATTGCTGCATCTAAATCCTGTTTATTACCAATAAATTCACGAATTATGTAAGCAATTTTATTAGTGTCAATATATTTTTCTTTAAGTTTCGGTAGAATTGTGTCATGATAATAGGCACAATGTGGGCAAGTTGGAGAAAAATACTCAACTACCACTACATTTGCCTTAACGTTACCAAGGACTATATCATTTTTGCTAACATTGAAACTTGGCTTATAAGGCATCTGTTGCGGGATAACATCTTTTTTATCAGTAGACTCAGTACTTGCAGAATTCGTTGTCGTATCTATAGGCTTCTCCATATTAGTTGAAGATGTAGGGTCTTGCGGGTCTACTTCCTGCTGGTCTACTATTATGTTCAATTTGTCATTAGCAAGGTTATCCTTATTTTCTTCTGGTGGTGTTTTTTCCTGACTCACTTCAGCCTTATTATCAGGTAGTTTGTTTTTATTATTAGATGTATCACTTTCTTCTGAACATGATATTAACAATAATGAGACTAGAATGATAATGATAGTATGCATAGTTTGGATATATTATTTAAGTTAAATTAAAACACAAATATTATATAAATATAAAGTTTCACTTACCTTTAAGCAATAAAAACTTGTGTTTTTAGGGCAATATATTTTATCTTACCCCATATCTGTAAGAATTACACTAAATCTCAATGAGTTGTTAGTCGATTTGCTAATAGGATGGTATAATATATTGGCAATTTGGTTAATTTTTTGTAGGTATTTATCCATGAAAGACTTTAATGATACAGTACAGGTTATTAGTTATGTATGAAAAAAGATTAAAAGACTGTTTTGTTTCTTTAAGCTCTGAATATATCGTGTCTTGTAAGTATCCCAATACTTTAAAAAGGTCTTTGCATACTTTTAGTATTATAAAAATTCTACAACAAAATAGTGATTTGCTTGATTATCTTAGTTCTAATAGTCAAAAGAACTTGCGTTCTATTCTTGAACAACATGGAGTCCTTTCTATTGGGCTATTAAAACAACAAAAATATCAAATGGAAGAAATAGCAAATTTTGCTACCTCTCTTAAGCAATTATTGGATTATTTAGAAGATTCTTCTAATTTATATCATGAAGAAGATAATCAAGCACTAAAAACAGTAATGGATTTAGCGGAAAATTTTGTACAACATTGTTGCCTGCTCATAACTGAAGATATTAAGAATCAAGATGTTATCAATAATCTACAGGCGACTGCAATTATTGTGAATTTAGATAATCTATCAACAGAACAACAACATTTACTTTTAGATCAATTATTGCTTATTAAAGAATTATGGCAGATTGATTCTACCATTGATATAAAGAAAGAATCTGTTCAATTATTATTCCATACCAATATATTATTGATACTGAAAGAAGAGAACTCAGTAGATTATAAGTACACTTTTGAAAAAATTACTAATTTTCTGATCAATGATCACAATGTATTAATGGAATTAACCAATACTAAGTTAATTTGCTTATATAATAGACTAAAAGATTTATGTATTAAATCTAAAATTATAAACCACATTTTGATAAGAATACATGAGGAGTCAAGATTTAGGAAGAGTTCCAATAAATTTAATAATTCAAGATATGATCTTTTAGAATCATTTGAAAATTATAATACTATGATACATCAGATAGAAAATACAGAATTTGTTATAGTGGAAAGATTTTTACTCCAGCGGAATAGTTTTATGCATGAAGTTTTAATTAATATTACAAAGCATATAAATGCTATCAGGATGTTTAATATAACAGCAGATCCTGATCTTAATTATATAATAAGTTATATTAGAAAAAGGTTAACTCAAAATATTCAAAGTGGTCATACTATTTCTTTAATGATTTCTTCTATTGAATCTAAATTTTCTTCAAAACTTGAAACTAAAATTATTAAACGATATATTTCTTTAGATAGTTTTACTAAAAATGCCTTAAAAACTAGGTATCAATTGCTATTTAGCAATATTAGCTCATTGTTAAAAAAAGATCTAAATTATGTAGAGTTTATACAACAGGTAATAGCTTATAAAATCGCAGCTGACTATAAGATAAATAGCCATGTTACTTCAACTAAAATGAGGATAATTGAACAGGAAAGGGAAACAGTAATAAAACAATTACGTGAAATAAATTTTGTAGAAATTTTTAGTGATAAATATTTAAATAAAACAGTTAGTTTAAATTTTAAAAAATATGTCAGGAGGACTAATATAACAACTCCTTCAGGTTATGTTACAGTAATCATTAGAATATTACTGACAACTTTTAGTGTTGAACAGCTTCAGCTCTTATCACAATTTTTAATGAATGGTAATTTAACTACAATTCAAGCAATCGTTTATCAGGAATTGGTTATGCAAGTTAAAAAACGCACCACTATAAGTAAATTGATGCCTATTAGCGAGAAACAATGCTAAAATTAAAGTTAAGAATCAACAAAGTGTAAATCCATATGACAATAAAAAATAACTGTTTATTAAAATTATTTTTAATTCTTATTATGCTACCATACACAAGTTATGCAATAATTATTCCTACTTATTCCATAGACTCTGTTACGGTAAAAAATTTATTTGAGAAAATTGGTGCAAATAGCTTAGTGCTAATTAATATTGATGATACAATAATTACACCTAAGTCTAATATGTTTCGTTATGCTAATCCTTATGGAGGGTTTATTGAAGAACTTGCTGCTTTGAAAAAGTATCATTCCAATATGGATGAAATAATTGCTAAGTTGATACTGCAAAGACAAGTTATGTTAGTAGAAGCTAATTGGTCGAAATTTATTGATAAGCTAAAGAGTTCTGGGACTTTGGTTTTTGGTTTTACTAAAATTAACCCAGCATGTAGAAGGATTGAAAATTATGAGGAATGGCAATATGATCAACTGAGTAGACTTGGTATTAAATTTACTGATAAAGTTAATAATAAAGAAATATTAAAATTTGATGAGGCTGATCAAAGGTCACCAATTTTTTATAAAGGCATAATATTTACTGATTATTTAAATAAAGCTCAGGCACTATATGAGTTTATGCGTATCACAAATATTTTACCTGATAACATTATAATTTTTGAGAATAGAAAAAGGGAATTAAAAGATATAGATAATTTTCTAAAAACAGTTGATCTCGATTATTATGGCATAGAATATTTAGCTGTTACAGAATTAAAAGGCACTCCACATGGTGATATAGTGAAGGTTCAACAAGAAATATTATTAAAAACAGGAGAATGGTTAGAAGATGATGATGCTAAGCAATTTATAGAAAATAACAAATGATGGTTAATTTAATTAAGTCTTTAAGAAGTTTAATTACCGAAGCTGGAAGGATTGCTCTAATAACAAGAGATTTAGGGCTAGTAGTTTCTTATAAAGATGATAATTCACCTGTAACAAATGCTGATAAAGAAATTAGTAATTTTATATATAATGCTTTAAAAGACCTAACCCCTAATATTCCTGTAATTTGTGAAGAGAGAGATCTAATTACTTTGAATAAAGAGCAATTTTGGTTGATTGATCCGATTGATGGTACAAAAAGTTATATAAAAGGCGAGGATACATATACAGTAAATATTGCATTGATAAAAAATGGTATGCCTATTATTGGTTTTATCTATCAACCATCCATGCAAAAATTACATTATACAGATGCTAATAATGTTTTACGAGTTGAACAAAATGACGTGGAAGTAAGTTTTGATGCCTTACCTAAAAATCACTATAGTGCTGTCGTTAGCTCACGTTGCTCCAATTTAGATATTAAGAAATTTTTAGAGAAACATTTAATTACCGAAGTAGTTAGCGTACCAAGCTCAATTAAATTATGTTTAATAGCAGAAGGAAAAGCCGATATTTATCCCAAATTTGGTACAACTATGGAATGGGATATCGCAGCAGGTCATGCACTAATTAAAGCTACTGGTGGGAATGTTGTTGATCTAGATGGCAATGAATTAGTTTATCAAAAGAAGAATTTCCAGAATCCCCATTTCTATGCTTATAGTCGACATTTCCCTATTTTTACTTCATTAAAAGGTAATTTATGAATAGATTAGCATTTATTAACATGATTAAAAAGCAAACATCACTATGGCTATTTGCTATGAGATATAACTATATGTTAGTATCTTGCAGTATAATACCAGTCATATTAGGAGTTAAATTTTTTGAATATATATACCAAAGATTAACCAATAGTAACTGGATGGAAAAAGTAATATCTGGTTATCTCAGGACAGGAGATTTACAAGAACTTATTAATTTCAATTTTTTTATAGGTATAGCTTTTGCTATAATATTAATTATTAGTCGCTTTAGCTTTAGTCATATTAACTTTTTAGAACATTATGCTCCTAAGAATTTTAAAATTTCTAGAAGTGGTAAAATTACTGACGATATCTGGTTTATTACTATTTTCATTCTTGTTGGGGGTGTATTTAATACAATTATACAGTATTTCATAGTTAGTGGTTGGCTCTATCGTTTCATATTAGTACAAACAACATGGCTATATTTTATGCTAAAAATGAATTGTTGTGGTTATAAAGTGATCCCAATCCCACCTTCTCAGTCCATGACAAAAAAAGAATTAAAGAGAGGAAAAAAAAGCATATAACGTTTGCTCAAAGCCCTATTACTTAGGTTATTCAATCACCTTACGCATGGCATTTAAAAGTCATAGAGAAAACAGCCTGGCGTCATGTATGGATCTACCCAAAAATGCAAGGAAAAAAATAATACTTGACAGAAAAAAAGCAAATGCAGTCATGTATTCGACTTAAGGCTCAATAAAGTGCCATAGCCCTGATGGAATTCGCTAACTTACGAACTTTAACATTATCATTGCGACGGCTTCTATCATAGTACCCTACAATTTTTGTAGAGACGAGAAGAGAGAGGGAAAAAGTTCTTTTTTTTGGGGGTATTAATAATGTGCATATTAGGTGAGTTACAGTCGTTGTAGATTGAGAAAAAGCATTTTTGATTACTTTTATGAATTGCTTCGTCGGGTCTTCTCGCAATGACGTTGACCACATACAACTGTTAAAGTACACTATCTAAAACCGCTTCATCTTCTAACTTTCGACAGCTGTGGCTATTAACCTGGAATGTAATGTAGTACCTAAAACTTTATACCCTTATACAATGAACCTTCCAGCCTTGTGCTTTGTCAAAAACTGCGGAAGTCGGGATTACCTATATATTGTTCAGCGGTGATTTTGATTTCCTATAGCTTTATCTTTATTTCTTATTGTTATTTTTTGTACTCTTTTATCATTAAGATCCATAGTAATATGCTTCATGGTATGCTTTATTTTTATATCTTTAAAATCTATTTCTTGGAGGTCAATTCCAGGAAATAATTTTTGTTCTTGTTTTTTTGTTGCGATTTTAGCAATATCACTTTCTGGAAATACTATTTCATCAAATTTTTTGGGATTAATTCTTTTAAGAGCAGTTAATTGTTTATCTGTGATATTCTTAATATCTACAGTTTCCTTATCATTAAAAATACCTAATCTATTTGCAGCTTCATTAATGTTATCAGTTGCTAGGAGTTTCGATATTCTCTCTTTAAGAAGGCTATTAGTGACTTGATAAGCAACAAGTTTTTCGTTAATCTCAATACTTCCTTTCTTTACGTCTTCTGCCACAAATTCATTGTTTTTACTTCCATGAGCTACAATTACCCTTGCAGCAATTTTATCTAATGCTTCTTTAGGAATAGTGAAAATTTTATCCTTTCCTTCATTTTTGCCATTAGATACGATATTATCAGCTATATCTTCTGTAATTTTCTGGCGATTAACATTTAAATATTGAGGTTCAAGACTTGATAATGATGAATGTAGTATAGAAAAGATTCTTTCTTTTTCTTTTGGTTTTAATGATATTCTTAGTTTTTCCTCTTTTTGTTTTACACTGTCAATAACGTCTACTAATATATCTGTGGCAAAAGATTTACTATCTCTTGAGCTATTTCCCTCTTTAGTAAGCTCATCAAACTGTGCTTTACTTTCAACTTTACTCTGAGTTATTTCTGTCAATCTTTCTTTAGGAAACATAATTTCATCAAATCGCTTTGGATTAAGCTTCCTAATTTCTACTATTTGCTTTGTTGTATGTTCAGATGGTTTATGGGATTTTATTTTTTTTACTAGTTCAGACTCCGGATTTAAAGTTGTTATTAAAAACTGTGATAATTTCTCTGTTATCTGTGAATCTTTCAACTGATGACTATAAATTTCTTCATTAATCTTCTTAGCAGCAAATTTGTCACTTTTATCCCCGTCAAATTTTGCTATGTTATCAGCATATTTAGTTAATATTTCATCACTAACAGTAATTTTATTGCTAAATACGCCCTTACTGGCATCTTTTTTAATATTTCTTGCAATAGTTTCAGCAATAGTTTGACCTTCAGTTTTTAAATAATCGGCATCAAGTTCTGATAATGTATCGGATAATTTCTTAATAATTTTGTTTTGTTGTAAATAGTCTAATTTTCGTTTTTCTCCTTCTTCAACTAGTTTAATAGCTTTGTGTATTATCTGTGTACTTAAGATAATCTCTCCAACATTATCTGAAAGCCCTACTCCTGTAGACTTCTCTATCTCTACACTATTGACCTTATCTTGGACTTCTTTTTCAGACTTAAATTCATTTTCAAAACTCACTGGTTCTCTATATCTAAACCATTGCCATTGTTCTCCTGTAATATTGGCGGCTTGTTCTGCAGTTAATTGTATCTTACCATTTTGTAGTGATGGTTCTGTACCTAAAATAATTTGCATCTCCTCAACTGTAACTTTATTATTCTCTATAAAGTTTGATAATGTTTTTGCTAACTCAGTATTAACATTAGTCATTTCTGGATTCACTTCTAAAGGAAATTGTTCTTTACTGGCAGTTGACCTTTCTATAACAGCCTCTCCAACTACTTTTGACGATATTTCTTGTTGCTCACTAAATTGCTTATTAGTATTATTGGCAAAGATGTCTGTAACTTCTTGCGGCACTTGCTCTGTTATGTCTTGTCGTTGTACTTGTTGTGTTACGTCTTGCTGCTCTTGTTGTACTATATTTTGCGGTAGAATATTTTTTTCTGGTTGCTGAAGATCTTCATCCATAGAAACATATCCTTCGTCTTTCAACTGTTGGCGTTGCCCCATTTCGGAACTGTGCAGTTGAACTTTTTCAATCTCTACATTTATGGACTTAACTTCAGCTGGTATTTCTTGAAACAAACTTCTATTAAATCCTACCGGGTTAAATTGTCTTAATGTCTTCAGTTGTTCGAGAGTAACATGTTCCACTTGTTTATCATTTAAGTTTAGCAATTTTGCATCACCAGTAATTTGATTCTTTTCAGAGAGTCTCAGTATGTCGTTTATATTGCTAGGAAGAATAGATATCTCTTGTATAAATGTTGATAATCTCAGAGCCAGCTCAGCTTTATCTACATTAAGCAATGGATTAATTTTATTTTCAATAAATTGGTTATTTTGTTCCTTATATTTTTTAGTTATTTTCTCAGCTATTTTTTTAACTTTATCATCAGCAATGCTAACTTCCTTTTTTAATTTAGAGAAGAGCGTTTTACTTTGTGTTATCTCATGTGTAATATTTGTTATAATATCTGCTTTATTCTTCTGCAGAAACTGTGGATCAAATTTACCTAGTACCGGCGATAAATTTTTCGTAATTTTCTCTACAGTCTTTGCCTTTAACTTTAATTGTTCTATAGAGCCATCTATTATGCTACTTACCATTTCTTTAGCTGCTTGTGAGTCTTTTGTTTTTTGCCCACCAATATTCAAACCAACTTTTTGCGAGTTATCCTGTTGAGACATAGCTTTTTTGGGCAAGAACTCTCTACCCTTCTCCGGAGAAATGTGTGTAGCCTTTTCAGTTTCAGTATTCAATTCCTTTATAAAAGCATCAGCCGATTTAATAGCTGTCTTTGAAATTTCATCTCGATCAAATTGAGAAAGTTTATTCTCCCTAATTATAAATTGTTCTCCTTGTACTTTTAAGGATACATTTCCTTGCTGAACAAATTTTTCAAATTGTTGTAGTTTTTCAGTAGAAAAGTTTTTCTCACCCTGCTTAAGAATTTCCATAGTTTTAGCAACAACCTTATTTGCATATTCAACCTTGGCAATCTTCTGTCCTTGTAATTCCAACAAAGCCTTTTTAGTAGCTTCCATAGGAATTTTATATTCCTCTTTATTTAATCCAAAATTTGTTAGCTTCTCAACGGGACCATCGCTATCTTTAAGTGGCAAAACAAAACCTTTTAAGGCACCTTCAGTTTTTGCAACGTTAAGTTTAAGTTTATCTAATTCTTGATCAGTGCTTATAAATTTAGAACACGATTTTGAATTTGAGGCAATAGCATCAACAAATTGTTGTATTTTGTCATCTGATAGATTTTCACGAAAATTTTCTGCTCCCAAACTTTCTATTACACTCATAGATGCTTCATTAAACTGTAGTATCTCGTCAGCGTAAGTATTCGCATTAAAATTTTGATACGTACCTAGCCTACCTATCAAAGCATTTATATCGCTAATTACTTTCGTAGCTACTGCTGATATCTTAGGTACAAACAGCTCCTCGTTACTCTCATTATCTGAACCATAACCAGATTCTAAGCTAATATCATCACCATCTTTTTTAGACATACTATCCTCTCAATATTTTAAATTTTATTAGTGAGTAAACATAAGTATTGCCACTTACGCCCTTCGTTAGATATAATGTTGTCTTCCAGAGCAAAGTTATTGTTGACCTCTCTTCTGATATATTTAACGGGACACAATCACTTCAACCTTTCGGCTTACAGCCTATCGCCATTCAACTGATATTGTCACCTTTACCAGACTCTAAGTACCAAATGCCCCTGGTAATGCTTCTTGGGTAGTTTATTACCACCACTGGTTTATTTGCACTTCGTGCGTACCCTTTTATTATATCCTTTAATTAAAAATTAAACCACAAAAAGATTATTACCTCAATAATAATCGTACTCGCTGTCGATAACCTAAGAGCTTGTCCGCAAACTAAAATTAAGGTATGATAGAGTTGAATAAAGTATTATTAGCAAGAAGTATAAAAGAATGAGCAGAAAAAATTATCCAACAGATTTAACAGATGAAGAA
>JAHFPS010000097.1 GCA_023269695.1 Rickettsia sp. | reverse complement strand
TCAAGATAACCAAAAACTACCCAAAAATATGTTTGAATATCATCCTTAATCGGCAGAATATTCATAACTTACCTTCAGTCTTGCAGTCCCAACATTTACTTTGATATGAACATATTTTGCAGTCATAAAATTCTCTGCTGCTAAAGGCTCGTGGCAATAACTCGTCAGCTTCAGTAGCACGGATAATATTAACCGCCTTATCACTCATTCTCTGGGCTAGCTCTCCATCAAATGGGATAAGCTCGTGATATATATCGCAACTATCTTTATTAATAGCAGTCAATAAGCATGGATTTGCAGAAATACCAGCTATGCTTTCCTCCATATAAGCTTGATATAGAGCAATTTGAGCAGCATATAAAGGTTTAGATAATACCAAGCCTTTACGAGTAAGTTCTTTCCATGCTTTATTATTCATTGTTTTAGCTTCCCATAAAGCAGGACAGTTTATGCCAAGCTTCTTAGGTGCTTTATAAATAATACCATCAATATGACCGGCTATTCTCTGTTCCGCTACCTCAAAACCAAATTGCTTGCCATTCTGATCTTCGGTAACTAGCTCAAGACCAGCAGCTTTTAACCACCTAATGGCTAATATTTCAAATAAATGTCCAGTTTCAAATATCCTTAATATTTGACCGTTAAAGCTAGGATTGATTCCTTGCCTGCTGCTGATATACTCGTACTGCAATGCTCTAGAGCAAGGTGTTCCCAAACGAGACGCTCCAAGATATTTACGAGGTTGCCCAGCTTGCCTTTCCAGCTCTAATGCTTGATCTATTAACTTATTTAGCCGATTGGATATTTGGTTGTCTGTTTTCAGTTGATGATTAAAATCTAGCATATCTACATCCAACTAGCTAAATCAGTTCTACTATCCATAAATTTATTATAATCCTTATGGCTGGTATCTATAGCTGATTTAACAACATTTTTTTGATTTCCTAATTTATCAGTTTCAATGTCAATTTTAGCTATAAACTCTAAACCATTTAAATCAGCAAAACTATTAATCCTTCTTGCTAGCTGGGCAGCATCTGAGTTATCCTTGTCACTAAAACCCTTAGCTGAATTTAACATAGAGCGAATAAAGGAACGTCCTATATCACCCCAGCGATTATTATTCTTCTGACTATATAAACCAATCATCCCCCATATTTTACGTTTTGCATATTCGCCTTGTAAAATGGTAAACTGGCAATTAAAATAAACAGCTTCGCTTAGTTCATTCCTAGTCGCATAACCGTTAAACCAACCTTGTTTGTGGTCATTATAGCCACCAGCTAAAATCATCAGACTAACCTTAGCAATAGTTCCTTGCGGGATTAAATTAAAATTAATTGGCTCAGCATCGTTAAAATCGTAATAATTCATATAATTTCTCCTTAATTAATTGTTATATCTGTTTCTATTGTTGATTTTGTCCCTGAGGTAATCTTGTTCATGAGATTGCCTAAATGGGCTGGCTCAATCATGGCAAGTTTTCCTGACCGATCTTTAGCAGGATAGCCATAAGGGTTATTAGTCCAGTTAATGAAAGCTCTAGAAAATTCATATTTGTCATCTTTGATCATCGCCATAGTAATTACTTGATCTACAATGCAAGGTAGTTCATTAGCGGTTTTGCTACCTTCTATTTGCAAGGAAAATATTTTGCGGTTAAAATCATCAAATTTCTCTTCCATTACGCCAACAAACCAAATATTCTTCTCCCGACTATGCTGCAAATGAGTTAGCCAACTAATCATTTCTTGACCATGCAAACCATACATAGCCCGATTATCTTCCTTACCTGTTTTCTCACTATATGCTTGTGGTTGGGCTTTACACCATTGCAAACACAACCGACCAGCTACGGTAATTGAATCAATAAAAATAGTTTGATATTTATTTAAGTAAGATGAGTCACCAAATCTTTGACATATATCTTGATAATGTTGCTGGCTATAAGGACTGCCCGCTTTAACTGATGGGTTAGCACCACCAATAAATACTGCAAAGTCACGACATTCCTGCCAATTACGAGGACGGATAGTATCGCCTTGCCAACCTAAAACCGCTAAATCTCCTGCCTCAAGATCAAAAAATAATGTACTCTCAGGTGGCAATGTCCATAGCAGGCTAGTTTTACCAATGCCATAACCACCAAAGATGCAACCTTTAATACCACGCTTTTCCGTTAAACGCTGATCAGCACTAATAATAGGTAACTTACTCATATGTTACCTTCCTGAGCTAGATTA